>NZ_BAXL01000009.1:0-149730 GCF_000698185.1 Geomicrobium sp. JCM 19055 | reverse complement strand
GCGGTGCTAGACTCAAGAAAAAAAGCTCCGATCAAAGTTTCTCTACTTTGATCCGAGCCTAGTTATATTCCGCATGCTTTCAGTCAGTACATGTACGTTTATTTAAGCGTAAATCCTTGGTCTTTCAAAAACGTCGTTACTTGTTGACGGCGAGGTTTGTTCAAATACTCAGCCATATTCTCTCCCCAGCCGGCTGTACGCTTCCCTTTTGTACGACGCTCATAGTATGCGCTCGTCTCTTGTTCGTACGGCTCAAGCCCTTCAGTAATTCGCTCTCCATCATAGCGATCTTCATGCAGTACGACTTCTTTAGGAAAACGTGGTTTTTGACCAGGGTCTTGATCTGGATACCCAAGACAAATCCCCATCACTGGGAATGTATGCTTTGGCAAATCTAAAATGTTTGCAACTTCGTGCAAATCGTTTCGGATTCCTCCGATCATTACGCCACCGAGACCGTAAGAACGGGCAGTAAGCAATGCATTTTGAGCAGCTAATGCAACATCTACCGCACCAACGATGACGTTTTCTGTTTCTTCCATTTCAAATGAAGCGTCCCATTTCTCGTTATTTACTTTATGTTTGTGCCAATCCGCTACGAACACGAGGAATAGGGGTGCTTCTACTACCCATTTTTGACCACCGGTAATTTCTTTAAGTGCTTTGCGCTTTTCTACATCTGTTACACGAATTACCGTATAAGCTTGGACGTGATGGGAACTCGGTGCCCAACGTGCAGATTCAATCAAATCTTGAACAATTTCCTCTGAAACTTCTTCTTGCTTATATTTACGAATTGATTGGTGTGTTTGGATTAGATCTCTTGTTTCCTTCATCATCATTACCTCCCAGGCTTCACTAGCTGTCCTTTTGGTTGATCATTAACAATGTTGCCATCTTCCATCACCGTATGACCGTGAACGATCGTGCGTACAGGCCAGCCGATAATACTCCGACCATCATAGGCAGAGATTTTACTTTTGCTGTGAAGGTTTGCCTTTTGAATCGTACCTTCTTTCTTTAAATCAACAATTGTAATATCTGCATCCGTCCCTGGCATTAACGTTCCTTTTTGATTGTCAATCCCATATAACTTCGCTGGATTTTCAGATAACAGTTGCACGACTTGATTGATCGTCAAACGTCCGGTATGAACTTCATTTAATAGTAGAGGTGCAAGCGTTTCGACTCCACACATTCCAGCTGGTATTTCACTTAAAGATCCAGAATATTTCTCTTCCGCGGTATGAGGTGCATGGTCTGAACAAACGACAGTGATCGTCCCGTCTTGAATACCTTTCCAAATCTCATCTTGGTCTTTTTGTTCTTTTACGAGCGGGAAGATCTTCATGTCACGACCGACCGTTTCATAATCTTCATTCGTTAAAAATAAATAATGTGGACACGTCTCAACCGTGACCTTCTGACCGTTTGCTTTTGCTGCACGAATGGACTCTACGCTTTCTTTTGCACTCACGTGCAACACATGAAAATGGACACCAGCTTCTTTTGCGAGCGACAATCCCGTATTGACCGTTAACGTCTCAGCCAGTGCAGGTCTCGAGCGGAGAAGGGCATCGTATGACTCATCCGTTGGATCCTTTTCTTCACTTAATTGCCGGATTAACTCATGGTTTTCAGCGTGAACAGCAAATACTTGGTCTGTTTTTGCCACTTCTCGCATCATTGCGAACACTTCACCGTCATCGTAAGGTTCAATAATTTGCTCATCTTTGGCATCGACATTATAAAGGAGTTGGAATGTTTCTTGATGAATGCCGTACCCCCAAAAGTATTTAAATCCAATAACACCACGCTCAGAAAGTTCTGCAAAAGCATGACGATTTAATGGCCCTAAACAAATGCCCCATAGTCCGTAATTTACGACCGCTTTTTCATTTAAGTTCTCAACTTGTGCATCAAATGTGCCTTGGTCTTTCACTGGTGGTGTCGTATTTGGCATTTCAAAAATCGTCGTAATCCCTCCAGCTGCTGCAGCTTGAGTTGACGTATAAAAATCTTCTTTATGTGTTGGACCAGGATCCCTAGAGTGAACATGCGTATCAATGAGGCCAGGCAAGACGTATTGACCTTTTGCGTCAATCACTTCCACTGCTTCACGATCATCTTCAGGCTCAGTTACGGCACTAATTTTACCATCTGTTATGTAGATATTTCCAAGAAAAGACGCTTGTCCATTCACAATTGTTCCATTTACAATTTTCGTATCATACATCACGTTTCCCCGTCCTCCATAATAAAAGCCGCGACCTTCTCATAAAGGTAGCGGCTTCTCGTTAGTTTACGTCCTTATAAACACGACTTCCGACCGCTTTTCTTTGCTTCTGATACTTTCCATCATATGGAGCAGATGCATGTTGGTCCATACGAGCGAAAACGAGTTGAGCAATTCTTCTTCCCGATTTCAAACGGATGGGCAAGCGATTGGCATTGTATAGTTCCAATGTAATCTCACCTTCAAAGCCTGGATCGACCCATCCTGCATTTTGAATAAATAAGCCCATGCGACCAATTGAACTTCGTCCTTCAACAAAAGCCGTTAGATCGTTTGGAAGCTTAATGTATTCTTTCGTCGTCGCAAGTAAAAATGAGTTCGGTGGAACGATCACTTCATCTGCTTCAAACTCTACATACTGCGCAGGTGCGTCTAATGCAATAGACTCGATGGCGTTTTCATCGATCTTTAAATAGTGAGTGCCGAGTCGAATATCGACCGATGCCGGCTGGATTTGAGCCTCATCAACCGGATCAATTCGTAGTTCATCTGCGGCCATCATCTTCTTAATAGTTGTGTCAGATAATATCAACGCGTCTTACCTCCTGAAATTACTATCCCAATTATACCTGATCTGCTCGTGAAAAAAAACAAAAATCAGTAGCTAATCGTTAGCTACTGATTGGAGGTTTCACAGCTTCGAAATTACATTCTAGTTCATACCCATGTTCAGAGATCGTATTACCCGATTGATACTTCACAATCCAGTCATTGTATTGACTCGTTAATGTATGAAAAGCATCCTCGTCTTTGTCATCGAGAGCCTTGTCAATGAGCCGTTCAAATCGAGCCTTCGTAAACTCGTATACAGAGTACTCCAACATCATGCGTGCGTAGAGTGATTGTAGCACTTGTCTCGGTGCTCGATATCCTTGACGGATCATTTTCAATTTCTCAAAGAGTTCGTTCTCGTAAGTTGAACCTGCCATTGATGCTCCCTCCCTATTCTCTTCATCATTTTTTTTAAACGGAGTATGAAACGTTCATCCTTGCCAGTCAATACCCTTATTCCGACAATTTCAAACATTGATCAAGAAAGGTGTGCTGTTATTTTATTTGACTTTTGTAGCTTTCATTCCTGCTTTTTTTGATCAATTTTTTTATTTCCTTTGATTCCCGGTTGTAAATGCGAACGTGTATTCGTATACTAATCATACGAGTTGGAAAAGGAGACGATCCTATGCCACTACAAAATGACGACCTCACGCTCATCCATTATGCGATTATCTTACCGCTCGTTAAACGGTCTTTCGAAGAAAATCTGCAGCAAGTGCCCGAGATGTTCCGAGTACATGAACCTTACATCGAATTGATTGATGAAGCTCTTTCCCTTTTACACCTTGACTTACGCCAGCTAAAAAAAAGAACAGCATTCTCGTAACTTACGCATTTACCGAATCGATTCTGATGAAACGTTCTCAAGTTACGGATACGTTTGCGGTCGATATGAAGGTCAAAACCGATACGTAAACGCAAACTTGAAGCGACAGACGAGTGAATGCATGAGCTTGTATCTTCATGGCAAACGAGTCGAAGATTTAATGACGAGCCACTGAATGCACCGGTAACTAGCGTACATGAGCAAGAACAAGAGCAACGAAACGAGTTGTAGTACGAAAATGTAATACGGCCAAGGACCGAACCAATCGAACGGAGTAGGGCTTGGCGGTTTCGTCATTAAATACATGTAATTCGCATTAGGAATAATAAGGTTTATAACAAAAACGACTGCGGCATACGCATTTAAATATCCCCAAACGATTACCACCGACCGAAGCGTGAACTCGGTTCGATGAACGACGAGTACGTAATATGCGGCTACGATAACGAGACCGTGCGTCAAAAAGAAATGAAAAAAACGAAAGTGCGGAAAGCCAAAATTCCCAATGTCCGGTGTAATCATCGTTAACAGCGCACTGCTCACTCCAGCAAAGAACGTCACTTCAAACCAGCGTCTATGAAGAGTGAGCAACATCATCACAGCCGTAATCCACGTAATACTGCTCAAATGCAAAGGCAATGCAAAATGAGCTCCCCACTCACCATTTACGACATACCATGTCTGATACATCACTTCTAAAATGATCAATGTTGCAACCATGCCTAGACGCAAGGAACGATCGACGCCTTTGTTCGTTCGAATTGAACGACGCGCCTTTGTAATGCAACTACAAATGATCAAAAGACCAACCAGTATTGCAACATGCGCTGGTCCAAACCACACGAAATCAGGGGTTTGCCCAGAATATTGAAACCAAGACACCAAATCGCCTACCTTTAACTCAGCGAAACTTTATCAGTTTGCTTTTGTTCCACTTCTTTAAACAACTCCGTCATCGTTTTCATTCCGAAACGAATGTCATCATCGGTCGCATGGGTATAATTCAATCGCAACGTATTGTATTGAGGTGTCCCTGCATAAAACGGTGCACCTGGAACATACGCAATCCCTCTTGAAACCGCTTCTTGAAGCAATTCCTCTGTGTTAATTTGCGGATCTACTTCCAGCCATAAGAACATCCCACCTTCTGGCTCAACAAACGACATCGTTTCAAGTCCAGATGAACGTAGTGAATCAACCATAACGTCTTTGCGATGACCATACAATTTACTAATCGTTTTGATATGCTCATCTAAGTCGAAATTCATACAAAGCTCATACAACGCTTGGTGAGCAAGTGAATTCGAATGAAGATCGTTCGCCTGCTTCGCTTGAGACATCATACGAATGATCTGATAAGGACCAACTATCCACCCTGTTCGAAGTGCAGGAACGGCCGTCTTAGAGAACGTACTCGTATAGACGACATGTGTTCCATCATCAAGTGCCGCCATTGGCGTATAGCCACCTGGTGTGTACTGAATATCACCATACGGATCATCTTCAAAAATGACGAAATTCTGTCTGTGAGCAAGTCGAACGAGCGCTTCTCTTCGCTCAAAACTCCATACACGGCCAGTCGGATTTGAAAACGTAGGAACGACGTACACAACTTTCGGTCGGTATGCTTTCACTTTTTCTTGCAAATCTTCAAAATCCATTCCGAACTCATCACAACGAATTGGTACGATCTTTGCCTCATACGATTGAAACACTTGCAACGCAGCTAAATACGTCGGTTCTTCTGTAAAGATGACGTCACCCGGTCCAATCATCACACGAGAAAACAAGTCAATCGCTTGTTGTGAGCCTGTCGTGAGTAACACATGATTTGGTGTAAATCCGCTAATTTGCTTCTTTTTCATTCGTTCAATAATGACTTCTCGTAACGGATAATACCCTTCCGTTTCCCCATATTGCATCGCTTTCTTTCCTTTAGATAATGCGCGACGAAACGAATCTTCAATCGCCTCTACAGGAAACAATTCATCATCAGGAAGCCCCCCAGCAAACGAAAGAACGTTTCCTTGATTGACTACTTTCAAAATATCTCGCACCGCAGATGACTGCAAATGACGTACTCGTTTTGCAAAGGCATATTTCATGTTAAGACCCGTCTCCTTAGTTGTCTTTTTTTCACAGTAGTTTGTAAAAGTCCTTTTATTTTAGCTCATTTGACAAAAAAAGTCAATGAATTCAAGCAACAATCTCTCCTGCTTTTACGCATACAAAAAGGCCTGGCAGCTCACCAGACCTTCTTTTTATAGAAATTGCAATAGCGTCGTTGCAATCGAAAAGTAAATTGTAATTGAAACGATATCATTAAATGTCGTAATAAATGGCCCAGATGCAATTGCAGGGTCTAATTTGAACTTGTTAATTACAAGCGGAACGATTGATCCAACAACCGCTGCCATCGCTAAGGATACGAGTAATGACACGCCAACAATTCCAGCTAAATAAAGACTATCATCAAAAAAGATCGGAATGATTAATAAAAGTACGATTGCACAACTTAGCCCGATCAATAGACCCGTACCAAATTCACGAACGAGCGCACGCATCAATCCTTTTTTTCTCGAAGTTGCCAAGTGCTAGACCACGTACAACAATCGCAAGCGATTGTGTTCCGACGTTACCCGCTGAACCCATGAGCATCGGAATAAACGCAGACAGTAAGACGACTTGCTCGAGCGTTTCTTCAAACGAACCAATGATTCCTGCTGTGATCATTCCAAACAACATGAGAAGAATAATCCAAGGCGAACGCTTTTTAGCTGCCTGAAACGCAGTAATGTTGACATCCGTCGCACCACGAGTAGCTGAGAACTCGGCCAAATCTTCGGTCGCTTCTTCTTCTAATACATCCATGACATCATCAACGGTTACAATCCCTAACAGTTCCTCACTCGTTGACACGACTGGTACTGCAAGAAAGTCGTACTTCTTAATGAGTTGCGCTACATCTTCTTGGTCTTCATTAACATGCACAGAGACGACGCGACGACTCATCACGTCACCAATTTTGGCATCGAGCTGCGCAACCATTAAGTCACGAAGGGAAACAACCCCAGTTAATTTCTCTTCTTCATCCACAACATATAAATAATAGATCATTTCCGCATCAGGCGCTTCATTGCGGAGTCGATCTAATACCGAATGTACAGTTTCCAACTCATGCAAGTTGACAATTTCCTTCGTCATAATTGCACCAGCGGTTTCTTCTTCGTACGTTAATAATTCTTGTACGTCTTTTGCATCTTCATCGTCCATCGATGTCAAAATGCCTTGACGTTGGTCTTCTTGAAGCTCCCCTAGAAAATCAGCGACATCATCGGCGTTCATATGATTAAAAACGTCGCCCATCTCTTGGTCTTCCCAGTCATTCACGACATCTTTTTGTTCTTCAAGTTCAAGCTCTTCGAAGATGTCGGCAAGTTCTGATGGCGTCATCAATTTGTAGAACTTTTCTTTTTGTGCTTGATCCATTTGTTGAAACACTTCAACCTGGTCAACCGGGTGTAGATCTAAGAACTTTAAGCGAAATACCGTCGTTTGTTCTGCTTCAAGTAATTCCAGTAAATAGCGGCTGTAGGCAGCGCGAGTTTCTTCATTTAATTTAACCATCGCTAAACCTCCTAATCAGCCGTACCTTCACGTATAAGGTGAGGGACAGCGATCTTCTTAGTTGTTATCCAATACCTATCTTCATCATCAACACTCTTCATCCTGGGACGCAACGTTCCCTCACCTCCTTTATAAGTTACCAAAACTCTATTCTACTCATACAAAAAAGCCATCTTCTACGAGAAGACGGCTCACCAAAGTTAAGCATGCACAACGTGCAGCTTTTTCTTATATACGTCTCCGTCGTAGAGCTTTAGCACTGTACGGCATAGGACCATTGCCAGCTACATTAAAAATTACCTTAGCTCGATAATTCCTGTTCACCCATTGGCGTCTTTGGACATTTTTGGGCAGCAGCATATCTCCGTACAGGAGCCTCACCTAACGAGGTTGTTTATGAAATTCATACCGTTTCCGACTATACCTTTGTCTAAGAAAACTGTCAACCATAAATGTAATAAATCTCCTCAACATGAATTGCTTACCCGTTCTCCGCTCATAATAAACCTGATAAGGAGGCGAGCGATGAAACGAAAACGCACGTTAAGCAATGATTTCGAACAAAATGTCGAGACGTTAAGCAAAGAATTACGTGTTGATAAAAACTTCGACCTCGTTCAACACAACTTTCAAATTGGCGACATCAAACTCTGTATGTTTCTCGTTGACGGCTTCGGAAACGATTTAGCAATCATACACACATTAGAAAATCTATCACGACTCGATGGCATTAAAGATAATGTGATGGCTCACCTTGAGCATCGATTTATTCCTCAATCAGAAATTGAACGTTCAAATGATCTTGATGAAATCTTAACGAATGTCCTTGCAGGTCAGAGCGCATTGCTCGTAGAAGGTTACGACGAAGCGCTTATGATTGACGCAAGGGAATATCCCGTTCGTTCTCCAGAAGAGCCTGACCTCGAGCGTGTTGTACGAGGACCACGTGACGGATTTGTGGAAACCCTCGTTTTTAACAGTGCCCTCATCCGAAGGAGATTGCGAGACCCTTCGTTAATTATGGAACATGTGCAAGTTGGAACCCGTTCAAAAACTGACATTGTGATCGGTTATATTAGTTCCGTTGCAGATCCAGAGATCGCCAAGCGCTTAAAAAAAGAAACTAAAATCCGTCAATATTGATGGACTCACAATGGGTGAAAAAAAACCCTTGAAGAATTTCTGTTCAAAGAATCACTTTCCCCTTATCCGCGCGTTCGCTACACAGAGCGACCTGATACGGCAGCCACTCACATGTTAGAAGGTCATGTCATTATCATTACGGATGGCTCTCCAAGCGTCATGATCTTCCCAACAACCTATTGGCATCATATGCAACATGCTGAAGAATACCGCCAAGAACCGATCGTCGGTGCGTTTTTACGCTGGGTACGAATTATTGCAGTATTTTTTTCGATCTTTTTATTGCCAGGTTGGTTCCTGCTTGAAGAATATGCAGCTCTTGGACCGACAACGTGGGATTTCATCGGGGTAAGTGATGATTATACGATTCCGATTTTTGTCCAAGTCTTAATCGCTGAATTCGGCTTAGAAGTATTACGTATGGCAGCCATTCATACGCCAAATGCGTTAGCAACAGCACTCGGTCTCGTTGCAGCGATTCTCATTAGTGAAATTGCCATTGAAGTCGGAGTTTTTACAGGAGAAGTTGTTCTTTATACAGCCGTCGTAGCGATGGCTGGTTATGCAACGCCAAGTTATGAGATGGGACTATGCAACCGAATCATTCGCCTCGTCTTAGTACTGAGTGTCGGGTTCTTTGGACCGATTGGATTTATGGTAACTTGCATGTTCTTCTTGATCACACTTGTCAAAACGAAAACGCTAAACACACCTTACATGTGGCCTTTTCTCCCATTCAATGCACGTGCTGCTGCTGACTTCTTATTCCGAATTCCACAGCCATACAAAAACAATCGACCATCCATTGTGAACCCGATGGATAAAAAAACGACAATCCTAAACAAAACGAGCTGTATGATCAGCTCGTTTTGTTCGTTTATCTATTGTTTCGTTCGATCATATTGCAAATAAGCAACCGTCGTCGCTAAATAATCTTCAAATCCATACTTACCGTCGGCACCGCCAACACCAGACTTTCTCCAGCCAGCATGATAACCATGAATCGCTTCATCATGCTCACGATTCACATAAACTTCTCCAAAGTTTAGTTCATTGATCGCTCGCATCATTTCATTGTAGTCATTCGTAAATATTGAAGAAGATAACCCGTACTCCGAGTCATTCGCCCAGTCAATCACTTGATCTAGGGTTTCATACGACGTAATCGGAAGAACTGGTCCAAAGATCTCTTCTGTCATAATCTTCATCTCATGCTTCGCATTTGTAATGACTGTCGGTTCAAAGAAGAATCCTTTGCGATCTGTGACTGCATGTCCACCAACAACAATCGTTGCGCCTTCTTCTTTCGCTTCTTGAACCGCAGATACGACATCATCCAATTGATCTTGACTAATGAGTGGCCCCATTTCAACGGACGAGTCTTTTAACGGATCACCATACTTCACAGCTTTCATCCGCTCAGCCATTTTCTCGTTAAACGTGTCAATAACACTCTCTTGAACGTACACACGCTCAGCGTTCGTACATACTTGACCCGTATTCACGATTCTAGATTGCACAATATGCTCAACCGCTTCATCTATATCCGCATTTTGCGTAACGATGACAGGAGCTTTACCACCTAGTTCAAGGTTCACTTTCTTTACGTTGGTAGCTGCGGCTTCCATCACTTTTGAACCTGCTGGGAAACTCCCGGTCATCGTAACGAGACTCACTTTCTCATGAGCTGCAATTGCATTGCCGACTTCTGAACCTGAGCCTGGCACGAGTTGAAACAATCCTGGCGCCAAACCTAATTCATGTACGAGTTCTGCAAATTTATACGCCGTTAGTGGCGTTTCTGTACTCGGTTTGATGACAACTGAACAGCCTGCTACAAGAGGTGGAATAACCTTTCTTAGCATTACAAATACTGGGAAATTCCAAGGAACGATGCCACCCACAACACCGATTGGCTTCTTCAAAACGAGAAGCATCTCGTTTTCTCGTTCACTAGGTAGCGTGTCACCTTCCATACGTAATCCAAAGCCTGCCATATAGTGACAATACTGAATGGACTTGTCAATCTCTCCTCGTGCATAATCCATCGTTTTTCCTTGTTCTTGCACGAGCAAACGAATCCATTCTTCTTTATCTCGTTCAATAGCCTCGCCGATCTTCCTTGCAACTTCCGCACGCGTAGCACCTGACTCTTTCGCCCATTTTTTTTGCGCGGTAAAGGCACCATCGACCGCTCGGTCAACATCCTCTTTCGTTCCTTTCGGCACTTCACCAATGACTTCTTCTGTTGCCGGGTTTAAAACCGTGATTATTTCATTTGATGTACTTTCTACCCAATCGCCATTTATATATAGTTTATTCATGATTTGCCACTTCCCTTCATGCCGTTCTTTTTCCCGATAGAAGAAACTTTTACACATCAAATGTGGAAATGCTATAGTTAACCTAGCACGTTAGAAATGAGGATGCATGTAACCATGAATGAACTACAAAAGCTACACAGCACAAAGCGCTTCACCATTGTCCTCTTGTTGATTACATCGCTTTTCGCTTTACTCACAGCGATTGTTGGCATCTATGAGTACACATCACTTCAATCTCTTCCTTCAGAAAATAGTGCGGATTCAATCCCTCACGATTTGAGAGAAACACTCGGACAAATGACTTTATTTGTCATTTTTCCTCGACTCGTATTATTTCTTATAACAGCGGTCGTTTTTTTTACGCTGGACATACTTAGTATTTAGTGCAGCGAAGAAGAACCTTGAAGACGGTGAAGTGAACAACGCCGGTTGGATCGTTACTTTTTTCATTATCCCGTTCATGAACTTCTTCTTGCCACTGCTTGCGTTTCTCGATGTTTCAAAGAAAATGGCAATCAAGCAACTCGGAGAAAAAGATAAGAAGCAGAATTCTCTCATTATCTTTTGGTGGGTATTTTTCCTCTTCTCTATGTTGATGACGATGTCAAGTGGGTTCTTCACCGTCGAGAATGCAACGATTAGCATGATTCAAAATGATGCACTCACAACAAGCTTGTCTGAGTTTACCTTGTTTATTGCAGGAATCTTAGCCATCTTTGTTGTTCGCAACTTAACGAACCAACAATCTAATCGCACGTAGGGGGAATTTACAATGAAACACGTGATCATTACTGGCGCATCAAAAGGACTCGGTTTTGCACTTGCAAAACAATACGTTGAAGAAGGTGCTGTCGTCCATACGCTCTCTCGCTCTGAAGTCTCACTTAAAGACGTGAATGCTCACCAAGTTGACATCGGTCAGTTAGATCAATTAGAGCACGTTATGACGACGATCTTTGATCAACTCCAAGGCAACGTTACAGAGCTTTTACTCATTAACAATGCAGGGGTCGTTGAACCTGTCGGTCGCGTCGGTTCTCTACAAAATGAAGAGATCGCGAGCCATTTCACCGTGAATTTAACGGCACCTGTTATTTTGGCGAACCTGTTCGTGAAACTTAGTGAATCCTATTCCGCACCAAAAACTGTCCTCAATATCAGCTCTGGTGCTGGAAGAAGCCCTATGGACGGCTGGAATGTTTATTGTAGCGGGAAGTCTGGTCTGGATATGTTCACGAAAACAGCTGCGGTTGAGCAAGAAGAAGCCACAAACCCGATTCGTTTTTATTCCTTAGCACCGGGAATTATCGATACGAATATGCAATCAACGATTCGCAGTGCAGATCAAAGTCGTTTTAAACACGTTGATAAATTTAAGGCTTATAAAGAAGATGGTAATCTTGTAAAACCTGAAGTTGTGAGTGACCGCATCATCCATGGTGTTCTAAAAGACTCCCATGAAAATGGCGCATTGCTAAGCATCCGTGATTACCTATAAAATAAAAAAGATTGAGCTAGGCACATATTACCTGCTCAATCTTTTTATTTTTACGTTCTCGTCTTATAATGAAATATAACGTAATCGCAGCAAGGATCATTGCCCCAACCATCGATGAGATATTTGCAACAATATAAGGAATCGTACCATCTTCTTCATTATTTCCTTGCGCTGTAAATTCGGTCAGTTCGTTTGCATAAGCGTCAAACGAAGGAAGTAGTAGAAACAATATAGCTACACTACTTACTAAAAAGAATACTTGTTTCAACGTATGGCACTCCTGTTCGTGGAATCTCTTCTCATTTTAAACGCTAATCATTGCTTCCACATGCTGAAATTATGAATGTGTGATGACAAAGTGCAACTTTGCTCCCTCAATTTCTTCATTGCAATAAGAATGACTACGATCACCATCAAAACGAATGCTATCATACGTTTCCAGTTGATACGTTCGATCTTCTACTTGAATTGTAATCCGCCCAGCTAGTACCGTTACGCATTCAACGACGCCTTCGCGGTGAGGTTCTGATTGGTACACGCTATTTGCTTTGATATAGCCTTGGTAAACTTCGGTGTTTTTCGTTTGGAACAAAAGCTCTGCTGTAAAATCTTCGTGCACACTTGATAGTGTAAACGATCCACCTCGTTTTACAACTTCTCCTTCTTCTTGTTCTTGCAATAAGCTAGCAATCGGTAACTGTAAGGCATTTGCAATCTTCCAAACGACTGCAAGCGTTGGATTGCCTTCGCCTTTTTCTATTTTTAATAGCGTTAATTTACTAATGCCTATTTCTTTCGCCATCATTTCCATACTTAGTTTACGTGAGATTCTAACTTTTCGAATCGATTCGCCGAGTTTTCTTGATAAATGTTCTGCTCGCTGATCGTCCATTGTCTACTCCAACCTAAGATTTATAGTTTTATGTTCAATTTTCAGTATACCATAATGCTTTTAATTATATTATAATTAACTAAAAGTATATCAAAATATATAAGGAGGGTGTTTTTTGACGTCTTACTTTCGATATGGCATCATTATCGCTTTACCTTTAGCGCTCGCTATTGCAACCTATGGGGTGTCTTACGGTGTGCTTGCGATTGGAGCTGGGATGAGTTACTTTGAAGCAATTCTCATGTCGATCCTCGTATTTTCAGGCTCCGTACAGCTCGTTGCTGTTGCTATGATCGCTTCTGGCGCATCGTTTATAAACCTAGTGATTGCGACATCGCTTTTGAATTTACGGAATCTTCTATATGGCGCAGCCCTTTCTGATGGATTTCACCAACTCAAACGTTCGACTCGCTTTCTTTATGCATTTGGGATTAATGATGAGTCGTTCGTACTTAGCACGAGTAAATTTAAAGAGATTGGTCCTGCTCCACGCTTTTTCCTCGGAGCAGCAATTACGTTTTATGTGAGCTGGCTTTTATCATCGATCGTTGGTGCAAGTCTAGGAAATGTCATTGATCCCGTAGCTTATGGATTAGATTTAGCTTTCCCTGTAACATTTGCCGCCTTGCTCGTTCAATCGATAACCAATTATCCGGCTTTTGCAACAATGGGGCTTGCGGCTTTACTCACCATTTGTCTCGAAGCACTATCTCCAACGAATCAATTCACAATCATAATTGTAGGAATTGTCGCACCTTTCCTTGGACTATTCCTTTCTAAGAAAGGACGGTGACTTAACGATGAATGACACGATTCTACTCATAATCACACTCGCAATCATTACTTACTTATCTAGCTCATCGGACTGGAAGTCATGACTAAGATTCATGTTACTCCTGCTATTAAAACGTATTTACAATTCGTCCCAATTAGCATCATTACAGCTCTTGTTGTTATACAGATTATGACTCCTGAAGGAGGCTTAACGTATGTCTCCATTCCAATTACAGTCGCAGCAATCTCAAGTGGAGTTACGATGTTCTTCTCTAAATCCTTACCTTTCGCCTTAATCATTGGGATGGTCTGTGGAATTGTTACTCGAATGCTCGTATAACCCTAGTGCACATAGCTGTGCACTAGTTGTCTTCTGCTTTTCCTTGCTTTTTCAGGTGATACCCTAACACACCGTTGTAAATCGCATGTGCGATAATCGGTGCGAGTAATGAAGACGTCCAATAAAACAGAAATGCAAGCCACAGACCCATAATAAAGATCGTCAGATGCATCAACGGTTTCCCTCGATATTGAGGAACATGTACAGCCATGAATAACAGCGCGTTTAACGTTAACACGAGCCACACTGGCCACACATCAATCACTAATCCAACGAGCACACCTCGAAACAAGAACTCTTCAGCAAACCCCGCTCCTAAACTGATCGTCAAAAGTCCCCCTGGCATTCGGACGATCCGTTCGAGTAATTCGGTCATCTCATTTTTCGGTAACTCTGTACCCGTTAACACCATCACCCCTGTTACAAGTAACGCCATCAAAAGCCCACTGACTAACCCAATCGCTAATGCAAGTATAATTCCGAAGTCTGATGTGTCGAACAAGCCAAGCACAAACGGTAAGACTTCTCCAAAACGAAAAACAATAATAAGAATAAAACCAACCAGAACCATGAGACCGAAGCCTTGCCAGACTGCGAATAATAACTTCCTGTCGATCGACTCATTCATTGTGATCCCTCTTTTTGTAGGTTCCTTTTACACGCGTATAAATTAAGAAAAGCTGCCCCTTCACTAAGAGGCAGCTGGGTCAATCATTCCCATAAAATTCTCGACGTGCTCTTGACTCATTCCGCCTTCACGCTTAAGAATCACTTCTCCATGCTCATCAATGAGAAATGTTGCAGGCAATACCCCTACACCATAAGCGTTAAGTACGTCACGATTACTATCCTTTAAGATGGAAAGTTTAAGCTATGTCGATTGGCAAAACGGTCGATTTGAAGTTCACTCTCACCGACGTTTACCGCTAAAATTTCAACGTCTTTGTCTTTATAATTTTGCCACTCAGCTTCCATGTAAGGCATCTCGTCTTCACATGGCGGGCAATATGTTCCCCAGAAATTTAAGAAAACACCCTGACCTTCATAATCAGCCAGTTCGACCACTTCTCCTTCCATATTAACGAGTGAGAAGTTCGGAGCGTCGTCTCCTTCATTTACAATGCTTGCTTCGGCCATAAAGAAGTTCGTAACAAACACATAGCCGACTGCAGCGACAATGGAAAACAAAATGGCCGCGCGCATAAACAATCTGCGACGTTTTCGCTTTATACGATCTTGTTTCTCCATAATCCACCTCAATCTTTCAAAGTCTTATTCATCGTTTAGCATCTCATATTTCATGGTTTGTAATCAAGCCTTCACACTTACTGTAACAATTTCGCCTACAATTTGGTAACCACTCTGCATACTTATTCGTGTGCTGAAGAGCTATCCGCCCTCTTAAATGTTTAGTATACTACAAAGAAAAGGGTGAAAATCATTATGTCAGAAGCATTACTCGTCATCGATTATACGATTGACTTTGTTGCTGATCACGGCAAGTTGACGTGCGGGAAGCCAGGGCAACAAATTGAACCTGCGATTCACTCACTGATTGAGCAATTCTCTACTAAGAAACAACTCGTCATATATGCTGTCGATTTGCATGAAGAAAATGATCAGTATCATCCCGAAACGAAACTGTTTCCTCCTCACAATATTAAAGGAACAGACGGACGACAACTATACGGCTCGCTTCAACAACAATTTGAACAGATCAAAGCACATTCACCTGTCCTCTACCTGGACAAGACGAGGTATAGTGCTTTTGCTGGAACAAACCTAGACATGCAATTACGTGCAAGAAACATAACGACCGTTCACCTTACAGGCGTATGCACTGATATTTGTGTTCTTCACACTGCAGTAGATGCATACAATTTAGGTTATCAAATCGTCGTACATGAACAAGCTGTACAAAGCTTTAGTAGCGAAGGACATACTTTTGCACTGAATCACTTTAAAAACAGCCTCGGTGCTACCATCTTGTAAAGACCACGCCATTGACGTGGTCTTTACTCTTCATCAAGCTCCTCACCTTCTTTAATAACAATCATCTCACTATATAGTAAACGCTCACGAAGTTCATGAGCTTCCATGACAGAAATTGCCCCTACTCCTCGCTCGCGGGTAATGAATGATCGTCCATATTCAATGCCTTCAAGGTGAATGGCTTTCAACTGATCTCTTATTTCCTCATCGACATACTTTACTTGTTCGAACAATCTCAAACGATCTTGTTGCTCTTCTTTTACGAGCAACATCTCCCTTCGATTGGACGCACGCTCATGATCAGATAACATGTCCATAATTTGCGGTTGGATTTCTTTTTCTAGCGACCTTAACTCATGCACAACGTTCATCACATGCTTTTCTTTTTCATTGAAGCCTGACTGGATTTTTGTTTGTAAAATGCTCAATTTGATGTTGTGCCAATAACGACGAATCACGTTCATTCGTATATAAGCATCGACCTTTTGCCTATAGGCGAGATAAATCCTTGACAAGCGCTTTGAGATCTTGCCTTTGTTCACATAGCTCTTCACGAGAACCCGTTCTTGAACGTGAACAAAATCCCGTAATTCATCTAACGCTTTTTTTTGAATAATTAAATGCAAGTCCTTGTTCTACATAAATTAATTGACGCTTGAGCTTCGCGATGACGGTTTGTGTGAGAAGCCAACGATCCGATTCTGCTTTTTTTTCTCCATTTGTTCAATCATGTACTGAATCATATCCGCATGCACAGCAGTCATTGAACGTTGATGAGTTTCAGGCTTCACCTCCGACTTCCCAAGAATCGGCAAGAAAATCGTTGCTGCAATCATGGAAATGAGCACAACACCTGCGGCGATAAATAAAAACGTATCCCTTAATGGAAACGTACTGCCATCATTCATCGTGTCAGGAATAAGCAGTGCTGTTGCGAGCGTAATGGTCCCATGAATTCCACAAACTGCCGCGAATAAGGAATAGTAGCCTCGGCGGTATTGAACACCCCCGCTTGCAGCTTCTTGATTAAACTCTTCCATAAACCAAAGTGAGACTTCCTTTTTCCCTTGAAAAATTGGATATAGCACGTACACCCACAAAAAGCGGATCATAAATAACGCCATCGCAATGACGAATGTGAGTATCACAATAAAGAAGAACGGATACTCGTGAGTTTGCCATAACCCTGCCCATACTTCTGGTAACAAAAACCCTAAAAGAACGAAGACGAATCCGTTTAATAGATAGCCGACGATCGACCATGTATTGTTTGCAACGACTTGCATTTGTAAAGAAGTCTGCTGTAATTTATCTCGTTCAATTCCGTATACGATGCTCGCTGTAACGACTGCAAGTATTCCAGAAACATGAAAAGCCTCTGCGATTAAGTAGATCACAAATGGTGTAATAATTTGAATTGAAACGAGCGAATAGACGTCTTCAAAACCAAACGAACGTAATAAAAGTCTGATCTGAACGATCAAAAGTGCCCCGATAAAACCGACCAGCGCACCGCCTAGTGCAACGACTAGAAAGTTCGACGATCCTTCCCAAATTGAGAACACACCGGTCATTGCCGCAGCTAGTGCAATTTTAAACGAAACGATCCCTGCTGCATCATTAATTAATGACTCCCCTTCTAAAATCGTCATTAACCCTTTTGGTAACGACATTCCTTTCGTAATCGACTTTACGGCGACTGCATCTGTTGGGGATAACACAGCTGCTAACGCAAAGGCGACTGCCATCGGCATTTCAGGAATTAACACATGAATTGTAAACCCTAAACCGACAACCGTTATAAAGACTAAACCAAAAGCCATTAAAAGAATTGGCCATCGATACGTCCAAAAAGCTGTTCTAGAAGCGTGATAACCATCAAAGAAAAGAATCGGCGCAATCACAGCCAAAAGAAACAGCTCCGGTTCAAAATCAAATTGTAAGCTCGGCATCAAAACCCCAAACACCCCACCTAACAACACTTGAAACAGTGCAGCTGGTATGCGACTAAACTTTCGATGCAACACCGTCCCGATTACGACGAGCAATAATAAGAAAATAATCGTTGTGAAACTTGCACGTTCATCCCTCCACTACGACTACATTGTTGCCATTTCCATAGTTTGACATGCATTCTTCTACAATATAATTGCCTTAGCATTGATTCGTATGAATGAAGGTCCATCGTTTTATACTAGTCACATGCGACAAATGCCCATCATACGATGAGGCATACATGCTGAAATACCGATTTGGCGGGCGTTAGACTTTTACAATTGACAGAACCTTTAAGAAAGTGTAAGATTGCGCTATAAGTTTTGCCCCAAGGAAACTTTCATAGCTGAAGTAAACTTGTTTGTCCTAATCAAAATATATAAATGATTTATCATAATAAGGGAGAGAAATTACATGAAAAAGTTCGGAATTCTTTTCGCATCCATCGCAAGTCTAGGTATAATAAGTGCATGTTCAAGTGACGAATCAGGGTCGTCAACTGACGTTGATCAAAACGAAACGGTCTCTGTCGTCTCTACGATTGGTCAGCTTAACGATATTGTAGAAAATGTCGGTGGCGAACACGTTTCTGCTGAAGGATTAATGGGTCCTGGTGTAGATCCACATAGCTATAATGCCTCTCAAGGTGACATTTCACGTCTTGATGATGCGGATCTTGTCTTTTTTAATGCACTAAATTTAGAAGCGAACATGGAAGATATTCTAAGACAAATGGGCAACGATAAGCCTGTATATGCAGTTGGCGAACACGTTCCAGAAGAGTTAATTAAGCAAGATGAAGAAGAAACAAACATGCCTGATCCGCACATTTGGTTTGATATTGATTTATGGGTATACGCTGTTGACGCTGTAAAAGAAGGATTAATTGAGGTAGACCCAGAAAATGAAGCGGACTATACAGCCAATGCAGAAGCTTATGTAGTTGAACTAAGAGAACTGCAAGAATGGGCGTATGAAGAAGTTGATACGATCCCTGAAGATCAAAGAGTACTCGTCACTGCACATGATGCGTTCCAATATTTCGGTGCAGCTTTTGATTTTGACGTTCTTGGACTTCAAGGCATTTCAACAGATGCAGAATATGGCTTAAGTGATGTTCAGCGCGTGATCTCAGAAATGATCGATCGAGACATTCACGCTGTCTTTGGAGAAACGAGTGTTTCTGACAGTTCTATTGAAGCTGTTATTCAAGGCGCGAATGAACAAGGTCATGAAGTTGAACATGGCGGAGAACTTTACTCCGATGCTATGGGTGAATCTGGAAGTGATGAGGAAACGTACATCGGTATGTACCGCTCTAACATTTCTCAGATCGTCGACGCACTACAATAACAAAGTCGTTTAACACTTGGAATGAAGGAGTTCGACAACATGAATCCTGTTTCAACAAACAACATTACGGTCGCTTATCACCGAAAACCAGTCATTCAAAACGTTAGCTTCGAAGCTCCGGAAGGGAAGCTAATTGGAATTGTCGGTCCTAACGGTGCCGGGAAATCTACGCTTATTAAATCAATTCTTGGGCTTGTTCCTAAAGCTTCAGGAAATATCTCGATCTATGGAAAACCATATAAAAAACAACGACAAATCGTTGGTTACGTACCTCAGCGCGGTTCGGTTGATTGGGATTTTCCGACGAATGCACTTGATGTCGTTTTAATGGGGAAATACGGTCAAATCGGCTTATTTCGTAGGCCCAATAAAATAGACAAACAAGAAGCCCTTGAATGCCTTGCCCAAGTTGGATGGAAGCTTTTGCAAACCGTCAAATTAGTCAACTGTCTGGCGGCCAACAACAACGCGTATTCCTTGCACGTGCTCTTGCACAAAACGCTTCCGTTTACTTTATGGATGAACCGTTTGTCGGTGTAGATGCTGCAACGGAGAAAGCCATCATTCAATTGTTAACAGACTTAAAATCAAAAGGAAAAACCGTTCTTGTCGTCCACCATGATTTGCAAACCGTTAAAGATTACTTTGATTGGGTTATGTTGTTAAATATCCGCAAAATCGCGTTCGGTCCAACTGAAGAAGTATTTACACAAGAACATCTTCAGAAAACGTACGGTGGACGTCTAGCGTTTTTAGATCAAGAATCAAACGGGGTGAATCCCCTTGCTTGATCTATTAGCAAATCCGAATACACAGTGGTACTTGTTGGCACCATGTTGCTCGGAATTACAAGTGGAGTCCTTGGAAGCTTTGCATTACTAAGAAGGCAAAGTCTACTCGGTGATGCGATGAGTCATGCAGCGCTTCCAGGGATTTGCATTGCCTTCATTATTGTCGGTTCCAAAGAAATGTTACCGCTCATTATCGGTGCAGGTATAACCGCTTATATCGGGACGTACCTCATCCAAGCGTTCGTTAAGCATTCTCGTATTAAAACCGATACAGCAATTGGTCTTGTACTATCCGTATTTTTCGGAATCGGAATTGTTTTACTCACTTACATCAATCGAAACGCAACTGGTAATCAAAGTGGTCTAAATGAATTTATCTTCGGGCAGGCCGCTGCAATGGTTCGAAGTGACGTCAATTTATTTGTCATTGCTGCAATTGCATTATTAACGATTACCTTCTTATTATTTAAAGAGCTTAAGATTATCACTTTTGACCGTGAATTTGCCCAAGGGCTAGGGCTTCCTACCGTGTTCATTAACGGGTTGCTTATGACGATGATTGTTGCTTCTGTTGTGATTGGCTTACAGGCAGTCGGTGTCGTTTTAATGGCGGCTATGCTCATCGCACCTGCAATTACTGCAAAGTATTGGACCGACAGACTTGACGTCATGGTGATTTTATCCGGGGTTGTAGGGGGCTTTCTGGATTACTCGGAACGCTCATTAGTGCACCGATTTCTGGGATGCCAACCGGGCCACTCATTATCGTTTCGTCATGTTCTTTGTTCTTCTTATCACTCATCTTCGCTCCTAAAAAGGGATTGTTGACGAAAGCCATTCGCTTGATGAGATTACGAAAATCAACGAGTCAAAATCAAGTCATGCAAGGGATGTATGAATTCATAGAAGAAACCGGTCGTAACACCCTTACGTTAGACGATTTAACCCGTGTACAACCGCTCAGCGGTTTACGCCTTCAACAAACGATCAAGCGACTACAAAAAAAAGAAACTGTTTACAACCCTCAACCGAAACGTATCAATTCACAGATAAAGGCATAAAAGAAGCACATCAAATTACGTTAAATCAGCGCATGTTACAAATGTACTCCATGCATGAAATGCAGTTCGCCCATTTACCGATGGAGAAAAACAACTGGGACTTTCTATCACTTCCAAATTCAGAACAACAACCTCTTTTCGAATTGCTATCAAAGCACGAATTGTTCCCGAGCGTGTTGCAAGAAAGGACTGAAGATCGATGACTTATACGATGTGGATCATACTAACTGCATCATTAGTTAGTGTTGCATGTAGCATTGTTGGTGTTCTTCTCGTGTTACGTAAAATGGCAATGATCTCTGATGCGATTAGTCATACTGTCTTGCTCGGGCTCGTGTCTGCTTTTTTTAATTACGCAAAGCTAGATGGGTTAGCAATGTTCATCGGTGCAGCGATTGCCGGTATATTAACCGCAGTCTTTATCCAATTGCTTAATTCTGCGGGCGTTCAAGCAGATGCTGCGATTGGAATTGTGTTTACCTTCTTGTTTGCCATCGGTGTCATTCTCGTCTCTATGTTTGCACGGGACGTTCACCTCGATGTAGAACATTCCATCATGGGTGAGCTTGCCTTTATTCCGTGGACGACAGTCGATTGGCTGGGCATCGAAGGTGTACCTCAAGCTGTCTGGATAATTAGCATTGTTCTCGTCATTAATATTATTTTACTGATTGTCTTTTATAAAGAATTTAAGTTAAGTTCATTTGACCCTCATCTTGCCGCTGCACTCGGCATCCCGGTCGTCTTTTTGCATTATTTACTCATGGGGATGACGTCGATCACAGCTGTTGCTTCATTTGATGCGGTCGGAGCCATTCTCGTTGTTGCTATGATTATCGCCCCGCCTGCTACCGCCTACTTGTTAACCGAACAATTAGGAAAAATGTTTATCTATAGCGCAATAATTGCTGTGTTATCTGCAATATCCGGCTATTATTGCGCTGCCATGCTAGACACAAATATTGCTGGTATGATGGCTACAATGACTGGGCTCTTCTTCTTACTCGCGTTCTTATTTTCACCAACACACGGAGTAGTCGTTAAGAAAATCCGTAATCGATTTACGACGTATTCCAATGATGAAGCTTAGGAATGGTTCCTAAGCTTCTTTCTTTTGTTTCCATTTGGTACACTGAAAGGAAGAACCTAGGAAAGTAGGACGTGAATGAAACTTGTTACTCAGAGCTTTACCGTTCTTTTTGTTCTTTTACTAGCCGGTTGTGCAGCGTCTACTATAGAAGATCATAACGACTTACATACTAAAACTATTCATTCACACGAATTGTTACCTCCTTCACACCCCTTCTCTTCCCTTAATGATGAACCTAAGGAATGGGGCGAACACGTTACTGGGGTGAAAACTCGAATGCACACCGACGAATTGAAAGTCGCGCTTACATTTGATTTGTGTGGTGGACCTTTTGGGAATCAGCTGGATGAAGATATTGTCGACTATCTACGTAATGAGCAAATTCCCGCAACCTTGTTCGTGAATGAACGTTGGATTTTAGACAATGAGGCAGCATTTTTAGACTTAGCGAATGATGACTTGTTCGAAATCGAAAACCACGGTAGTGAGCACGTCCCGCTCTCTGTCACAGGCCAAGAAGCTTATGGCATTCAAGGAACGACTCATGCGCTTGAAGTTACCGAAGAAGTATTGAGCAACCAACGGACAATTACAGAACGTACAGGATCTTCTCCTTCGTTCTTCCGTTCAGGAACTGCTTACTATGATGAAGTGAGCGTGGAAATTGTCCAAGCGTTAGGATTAGAGGTCGTGAATTTTGATGTTGTTGGGGATGCTGGAGCAACGTATTCAGCGGATCAAGTCCAACATGCGATTGAAAGTGTTTCACCAGGTTCAATCGTACTGCTCCATTTAAATCAACCTGAAAGTGATGTTTCAGAAGGGGTTAAACGGGCAATACCTACCCTACAAGCTAACGGCTATACATTTGTACATTTGCATGCTTTTTCGCTTGAATAACTAAAAGGAGTTCATTATGAAACGAATAAATAAACTCGCACTTTTTGGGTCGTTACTCGCGACAAGTGTGGTTGGATATAAACTTATTCAAAACTACGAGGCACTTACCCTCTTTCATCCTAAAAAGCGTATCCACCGCTTTCAACATATGAATGAAGTTATGCCTAGTCGAGCACTAACACCTCCTACCAAGCCGTTCTATTTCGACCGTGATGAGATTACGAAACCAATCTCTTACACGTATAAAGGCAAAACAAAAGATCTGGGTTCGTTTTTAGAACAGACGACTACAACAGGTTTAATCGTAATTCAAGATGATAAGATTCGTTATGAGACGTATCGTCTCGGAAGCACATCTTCTTCAACTTTTACGTCATGGTCCGTCGCAAAATCAATGATTTCTTCCCTTATTGGTATTCTGTTAGAAGAAGGCCTCATAAGAAGCATAAAAGATCCAATTACAGATTATGTGCCACAACTAAGACATAGTGGTTATGACAGTGTTCCAATTGAACATATTTTATTTATGGGTTCTGGCGTTCGATTTAATGAAGACTATAGTAGCCCAACTTCTGATATTAAACGAGTATTCCAACAAACCCTTGCTCTAAATCAAAGCATTGATCAGTACATGTCAAAATTAACATCTGAACGAACTTCAGGGAAACTGTACAAGTATGTAAGCATGGATACGCAAGCACTTGGGATGCTTATTAAAAGCGTCACTGGAATGCAACCGTCCATGTACTTTGAAGAAAAGATATGGAAAAAGATCGGAACGACGGGGGATGCATTCTGGAATGGAGATCGACAAGGAAACGATTATACGTTCTGTGGCTTTAATGGTACGTTAAAGGATTATGCAAAGTTTGGACGATTGTTTTTACATGAAGGCAACTGGGAAGGTGAATCGATTGTTCCGAGCGCTTGGGTCAAAGAATCTACAACGATTGATGCCACTCGTTCACTTCGAAAACAAAAGAACCTTGGCTATCAATATCAATGGTGGGTTCCGTACAAAGAAAACGAAGACTATCTAGCACTCGGTGTATGGGGACAGTTTCTTTATATTCATCCAAAATCAAAAACAATTATCGTCAAAACGAGTGTTGATCCAGATTTTGAGAAACACGAAATGGAGACGATCGCGTTGTTTCGAGATATTGCAACAAACTGACTTCATTAATAAAACTCCCCTAGAAGTTGTAACTTCTAGGGGAGTTTTAGTATCTCTATAATATTTTACTTAGGAATGCTTGTGTTCGTTCATGCTTCGTATTAGTAAATACATCTTCTGGTGTACCTTCTTCTAATACAAGTCCTTCATCCATGAAGAAAACACGATCGCCCACTTCTTTTGCAAATCCCATCTCATGGGTAACGACGACCATCGTCATCCCTTCATTAGCGAGATCTTTCATAACTGCTAGTACGTCACCAACAAGTTCAGGGTCTAGTGCAGACGTAGGTTCATCAAACAACATGATCTTCGGGTTCATCGCAAGCGCTCTTGCAATTGCAACACGCTGCTTTTGTCCACCTGAAAGGCTTGATGGGTATGCCTGTGCTTTTTCTCTTAGCCCTACTTTATCAAGCAATTGCATCGCTTTCTCATTTAATTCTGCCTTTTGTCCTTTTCCGAGCTTCTTCGGAGCAAGCGTAATGTTCTCTAAAACGGACTTATGAGGAAACAAATTAAAGTGCTGGAACACCATCCCTACGTCTTGACGATATCGATTAATATTCACGCTTTTGTCCGCAATGTTGGTGCCATCAATAATGACCTCACCTGAAGTAATGTCTTCTAATCGATTAAGGCACCGTAAAAATGTACTCTTCCCCGAACCTGACGGACCAATAACACAAACAACTTCCTTCGCCTTAATTTCCGTCGTAATTCCTTTTAACACTTGATTATCGCCGAAGCTCTTATGTAGCTCATTGACTTTAATCATGATTTATCAATCCTCCGTTCAAGATACCGTAGCAAGAGTGATGCTGGAATAGTAATAATTAGATAGAAAATACAGACCATGAACATCGTCTCAAACGCTGAAAACGTAATGGTCATATATTGTCGACCTGAATACATAAGCTCTGCTACCGCAATGGAAGATAATAGCGATGTATCTTTTAAACTAATAACAAATTGATTCCCAAACGGCGGGATCATCACTTTCAACGCTTGTGGCCAAATGATGTAGCGCATCGTCTGTCGTGAATTTAGCCCAAGTGAACGACCTGCTTCCATCTGACCTTTATCAATCGAGTTCACTCCGCCACGCACGATCTCTGCAATGTATGCACCCGAGTTAATCCCGATAATTGCTACACCGGTAATGTACGGATCGAATGTATGTCCAATAAGAGCCGGAATACCGAGATGAATAAAAAAAGATTTGCGCAAGCAACGGTGTACCACGGACGATCTCTACATATGTCACTGCGATAAACCTTACAATTCTAAAGCGGCTGATGCTCATTAAACCAAATAGTGTACCAATTACACAACCAATGGCAACACCAAAGATGGTAATGTACAACGTAATCCATAAACCGTCAATTAGAAAAGGGATTACGTCTATAAATGCTTGTGGATTAATAACCATGACAATCTCCTCTCAGGCACTATGTAATAAAACTGCTCACGCCATAGAAAACCGCGTGAGCAGTGCCTAAACTTTTTAGTTATTATGTTCCAAAAGGACGCTCACCGAAATACTCTTCGTATAAATCATCATACGTGCCATTCTCTTGTAGCACTTCTAGTGCATGATTCAATGGCTCGAGTAAATCGTGACCTTGTGGTAGTCCAATGCCATAGTCATCAGCAAGAAGTGTATCTCCAATCATAACGAGTTGGTCTTGAGCTTGCTCAATCGTGTAAGCCACGTTTGGCTCGTCATAAAGTACCGCATCGTTA
Source organism: Geomicrobium sp. JCM 19055 (assembly GCF_000698185.1). Lineage (NCBI taxonomy): Bacteria > Bacillati > Bacillota > Bacilli > Caryophanales > Geomicrobium > Geomicrobium sp. JCM 19055. Next base: position 123,350 of record NZ_BAXL01000009.1, on the reverse strand, counting down.
TGACCTTGAATTACGTTCATATACGCATCAGCAATCTCTGGATACGTTTGAACCGTTGCGTTTTCAAGGTTCTCATCTAAAAATTCATGAGAAGTTGTTCCTTGCACTGTTGAAATCGTTACCCCATCAACATCTAAGTCTTCAAATGAGCTCCACTCATCTGTATTAGATTCATGGACTGCGAAAATAATCCCTGCATCTAAGTAGTATGGATCTGAGAAGTCGATTGTTTCTTTACGTTCCTCTGTAATAGACATCGCGTTGATCGCTGCGTCATATGAACCTGACTGAATACCTGCAAGTGCTCCAGAGAATTCCATTGCTTGGAAATTAGGCGTAAATCCAATTTCCTCAGCGAGTGCGGTCATAAGTTCAATGTCAAAGCCACTCATTTCATCTGATTCTAAATCCATGAAAGCAAATGGAACGAATGCGTTGTCTGTAGCAATGGTATACGTTTCTCCCGCTACATCTGAATAAACATCGTCCCCGTCTCCAGCTGCAGCTTCTGCATCGTCATCATCTGCATCTGTGTCATCCGCCTCAGCGTCAGCGTCAGCTTCATCATCTTCGTCTTCTACATCTGCCGCTGGCTCTTCTGCAGGCTCTTCATCTGTACCTGCTTCGTCATCTCCACATGCTGCGAGTGCTAGCATTGAAGCTCCTAGCACACCTGTTAACAATAGATTCTTCTTCATCTTTTCTCCCCCTTAACAGAATATACCGAATATAGTAATACGAAAATCCACTTTAGTGTACCATAAAGTGAGAAAAAATAAAGAAATCTTTACTTGATTCTGAATTTTGTTGTAATACTTGTTAGATCTTTTAACATTCATTTTTGCAATTTCTGATCGGAAAAACCTTATTGTCTCAGGCTTTATATGAATTTACTTTCTCTTTTTATCACATATTATGAAAATCTCGTTTTAAAAATGTTATATTCCAACCGACTAACCGAGACGATTTTCGTCTGCAACGACAAAAAAGATCGCTAGGAGACTTTCCTCCTAAGCGATCCGTAATTATGATAGTAATTTTTCTACACTCTTTAATTCAATACACGTACAAAGAACATCAAGCGCCTTCTCTAGTTCTTTGAGCGTTGGGAACGTCGGCGCAATACGAATGTTCTTATCTTCAGGGTCTTTTCCATAAGGGAATGTTGCACCAGCACCTGTTAACGTTACACCTGCTTCTTTTGCCATCTGAACGATGTCTGTCGCAGTCCCTGCTGGCGTATCAAGACTAATAAAGTAACCGCCTTTAGGTTCCGACCAAGAAGCAATGCCTTTGTTTCCTAGTTGTTCACGGAACGTGTTGTACACAAGGTCAAACTTGGGTTTAATAATTGCTGCATGCTTTTCCATATGTGCTTCTAAAGAAATAACATCTGTGAAGAAACGTACGTGTCTAAGTTGATTGATCTTATCATAACCAATCGTTTGTACACTCATATGCTTCTTCGCATCTGCAATGTTCTCTTCACTAGCCGCAAATGCTGCAACGCCAGATCCTGGGAACGTTACTTTCGATGTTGAAGCAAAGATGTAAGGACGATTGCTGTTTCCGAATCCTTTAGCCGTTTCTAATACGTTCTTTACTTCGATCTTTTCATCACTTAAATGGTGTACCGTATATGCATCATCCCAAAAAAAATACGGAAATCGTCTGCCTTTGTCTCCATGTTCGTTAAACGCTCGACAACTTCATCAGAATAAATTGCACCAGTTGGGTTGCTATATTTAGGCACACACCAAATACCTTTAATTAATTCGTCTTCACGTACGAGTGCTTCCACTTCATCCATGTTCGGTCCGTCTTCTAGCATATCGACGACAATCAGTTCAATGCCAAAGTGTTCACAAATGGCAAAGTGACGATCATACCCAGGGCTAGGTGCGAGAAATTTAATCTTCGCTTCGTCTTTCCAAGGGCGAGCACCCCCAGCAACACCGTGGAACATCGCACGAGAAATCGTATCATGCATTAACGTTAAACTAGAATTTCCACCAATTATAACTTCCTTTGAATCAACGGCTAACATTTGCGCAAAAAACTGTTTTGCTTCTGGAATTCCGTCCAATCCACCGTAATTGCGAAGATCGATTCCATTTTCTGCATGTAAAGTAGAATGTTGATCAAATAAATCAAGCATTTCCATTGATAGATCCAATTGCTCTGGAGCTGGCTTACCTCTTGACATATTTAAGTTTAAATTCTCGCTCTGATATCGTTCATATTGTTTCGTCAGCTCTTCAAGACGTGACTGTAACTCTTCTTTGGACAAAGCTTGTAACTGTGTCAAAAGTATTATCTCCTTTGTATATAAGTATAGTTCTATTGTAAAACAATCCCACAATAAAGTCAGGTCAATCGTTGATTTTCCTACTAAAATTTCACATCCCATTCTTGAAAGAATGTTTTTAAAAATTGTTTAAGCTGTTCGTGACGTTCATTTGCTAATTGTTTACCCGTTTTTGTGTTCATTAGTCCTCGAAGTTTTAAAAGTTTCTCATAAAAATGATGAATCGCTGATGACTTTCCGTGACGGTACTCTTCTTTTGTCATCTTATCTCGCACATCAATAGTTGGGTCATACATCGGATCTCCTTTTGCACCAGCATACACAAATGTTCTAGCAATACCGATGGCACCAAGGGCGTCGAGACGATCAGCGTCTTGGACGACTTTTGCTTCTAATGACTCAACAGGTGATCCATTTCCACCTTTAAACGATATCGTTGTAATAATCGAAAGAATCTTTTGTTGATCTTCAAATGGGATCTCCTGTGATTTGAGCCAATCGACCACCTGCTTTAATCCTGATTCTTCATCAGCAGCGACTTTATCGTCAGCCAAATCATGAAGAAGCGCTGCCATCTTAACGATAAACAAATTCGCCCCTTCACGTTCAGCAATATAGTGAGCAAGTTTGGTTACTCGTTCTATGTGATACCAGTCATGACCAGTACGTTCATTTAACAATAGCGATTGAACGTACTGTTTTGTTACTTCTATCTGATCTTTCACATTACGCCTACTTTCTACGATTGTTCGTGATCGAATTCGGGTAAATAATCCATATGAAAGGATGGTTGTTATTGGGCACGCAAATCGTTTGGTTTCGTAGAGATTTAAGAATACATGATAACAAAGCGTTATATTATGCTTTAGAACACCTCAAAGAAGATGACAAGCTCCTTTTACTTTACCATATTCACCCAGACCTGACTGATGCGTTAACGAAGAGACACGACTACTATTATGAAGCTTTATATGATCACGTTCAGAAGATTGAGCAACAAGGTGGATCACTTCATTTTATAACAGGTTCAGTTGAAGATGCTTTTCAATCTTTATTTTCCATCGTTGATGATTGTACAGCGATTCATGTAAACGTTGATGATACTCCTTTTGCTAGAGAAAGGGATCAGTTTGTGCAACAACTCGCTGACAAGCAGAACATTCACTACCACGATTATACAGATGCCCATCTACACGGCGCTCAAGAAATTGTAAAAAAAAGATCACAGTCATTACCAAGTGTTTACGCCTTATTATAAACAATGGATCAATCGTACAAAAGAACGACCGTATCACATTGATCTGAGTCAACTACGTGATGTTATTCAAAAACGAACCGATGACTTTACCGAAGGTCAAAAGCGGTACGGAACGCTAATGCAAAAGAAAACGGGCAAATGGAAGCAAATGGCTGGTAGCGATCGAGCATTCGAGCAACTTCAAGCTTTCATCACAAACGGTCTACTAACGAGTTATAACAGTGATCGAGACCGACCAGATTTTGATGGCACTAGCCGGCTTTCAGCGTATTTACGTACAGGAGCAATTTCCCCTCGGACCGTTTATGCAGCTGTACAAGAATACGTTGATGAATCTGGCAACGATGAAGGTGCGAACATATTTATTCAAGAACTCGCTTGGCGAGATTTTTACAATATGATTTATTACCATTATCCAACGAGCAAAGACGAAGAAATTATTTCAAAGTATCAACAACTACAATGGTCGTACGATGAAGAGCGCTATCATCATTGGAAGAATGGTACTACTGGATTTCCAATTGTCGATGCTGCAATGCGACAACTCAATGAAATCGGCTGGATGCACAATCGACTTCGTATGATTGTCGCTTCATTCTGACGAAAGACCTCCAACTGGATTGGCGGCTCGGTGAGCGTTATTTTCAAGATCATTTAATTGACTATGATCCTGCCTCAAACATTGGCGGATGGCAATGGGCAGCTTCTACAGGCACTGACGCTGTCCCATACTTTCGGATCTTCAATCCGACAAGACAATCAGAAAGATTCGACCCAGACGGTACGTTTATTACTTCGTATTTACCTGAACTAAAAGAAGTTCCTCTAGCATATATTCACGAACCTAGTAAAATGTCTGATTCTGAACAAGAAGACGCACATTGTGTCATCGGAAGTGATTATCCAGAACCAATCGTCTCTCACCAAGAAATGCGCCAAAAAAACCCTCGAACGCTTTAAAGAAATACAATAAAAAAATCCGCAAGAAGAAAGCATATGCTCTCTTCTTGCGGATTTGTTTTCGTTATAACCAGCTTGGTACAAAGTTCCCGAAGTATGCCGAAATAGTTGAGAATAATCCAGTAAACAATGCAATACCAAGAAGAATCATAATGACGCCACTCGTTTTTTTTGAATGAGCGGTAAGTAACGGTTAATCACACTCAATTTATTCAACGACTGAGAGAATAGCAGTGCAACGAGTAGAAACGGAATTCCTAGTCCAATAGAATAGATTAACAAGAGACCAACGCCACTGAACATCGTTTCTTCACGACTCGCCATATAAAGAATTGAACCAAGAATCAATCCAATACAAGGTGTCCAACCTGCAGCAAATACAAGACCGTAACCGACAGAACCAGAGAAACTTGATACTTTCTTCGGCTTACGCTTAATGACTTTTCTCTCTGTAAGTAAAGATCGTAACGAAATAAGACCTGACATTTGTAATCCAAAAAGAATGATAACAATACCACCTATGCGTTCAATCAACGTTCCATACATCGCAAACCAAGTTCCGATCGCAGTAGCTGAAACTCCAAGTAAAACGAAAATAATCGTAAAACCTGAAATGAACCCTAGACTACGCGATAGAATGATGCCTCTGTTCGCATTGATCGCACCACCTTGTACATTACTACCTGTCAATTGAGCAAGGTATGCTGGTACAAGTGGGAAGACACATGGAGAGAAAAAAAGTTACCATCCCGGCTAAAAAGGCTGCGCCGAGCGATACTTCATCCATCCTTTTTCCCCCTTTTTCAAATAGCTTTCTTCTATTATTGTATATCAGAACATGCTTTTTTTACGCATGTCTTTTTAGATTGTAACAAATTTTTCAAGAAACGGTGGATAATGATTCGCGTCAAATACCGAAAAGACTGCCCAACCATTACATGATTGGGCAGTCTTACCATTAGTGATGAGAATCAACGAGTGGTTCCATTTCATCGTTCGTGTGGTATTCAATCGCTTCTTTCTCTTTTCCTGATAATGTGTCTTCATATTGAAGTTCATACAAACTAAACACAATGACTGCGACAATTCCTACAGGCAGTATCGCTTTAAATACTTTCATCGTTTGATTCGTTCCTCTCTCCATTGCAATTCACTATCGTCTTGGATCTTGTATACGGCTTACGTTCCATCGTCATAATCGGCAATTAGAACTTGAAGACCACCAAAGAAAACAGACGTGGAATATCGATCAACATCATGGCCTCTTTCTAATAGAGCTTCTTCACTCTCTTCTGGCCAAGCTGGTTCAATGATCATTTGTTGCTCATTTGTTTCTGGGTGCGTTCCGTGCGTCACCTCGGTGCTTGCATGGCATCTTCGAAGTTCCCCAACTGCGAACCATACACGAGCACTTGACTCATAATTTGTGGAATACGATTTCCACCTGGACTACCAACACCAATTACTTCTTGGTTCTCTTGATTAACGAGTAGTGTTGGAGCAATAAAACTACGTGAACGTTTGTGACCTTGATAAAGGTTCGGTGACGTTTCACTTTGTGCAAAGTTGTTCATATGGTTGTTAAGGAAATATCCTTGATTCACCATGACACCTTCACCGAAGAAGTTACTGAGCGTATTCGTTGCAGATACGACCATGCCATCTGCGTCTGCAATTGAAAATGCAGTCGTATTGCCTTGATCATCTGTACTCGCTACAGCTCCTTCATGAATCGATGTGTTCGCAAGGGAATCGACATTCGAAAGCAGTTCTTCGCTATAGTCGATACTCGTTAGTTGTTCTGCATCTACCGGAGTAAACGTAGGATCACCGATGTTTCGTGAACGATCGCGATAGGCTTCTTTCGTAATCTCAACAAACGTATGAGCGAACTCTGCAGAACCAGGTTCCGCCTCAGTAAGTCCAGCGAGTTCAGCCATTTGTAACTGCTGGATCATCGTAATTCCAGACATCGGAGCAGGCGCTGAGTAGACCGTGTAGTCCGTAAATTGACCAGATACTGCTTCAGTCTCAAGCACCTCGTAAGCTTGTAAGTCGGCAAGCGTTATACTGTTACGATCTCCAGCAAGTTCATTAGCTAATTCCCCAGTATAAAAGTCTTCAAACCCATTTTCTAAAAGACGTCGCATCGTGTCAGCGAGTCTCGGTTGTACGAGCTCCATTCCGGCCTTAATACGCACGCCACTCGGGTAGAACTCTTGTGCTGAACTCTCATCGATTCGAACGTTCGCACGGTATAATCGATCTTCTAACATCTCGTCAACGGTAAATCCGTTCTCCGCTAATTCAATAGCAGGTGTAACGAGATCTTCAATTGGCAACGTTCCGTGCGCCTCATGAACGTGTTGCATTCCTTTAACGAACCCAGGTACACCCGCATTGTTCTCATTCCCCTCAGCAGGTGACATCTCACGGTAATCGTATACAGAAGGTGCAGCAGCTAAGTCTTCTAGTACGAGCATTGCTCCACCTCCACCAATGCCAGAACCGTAAGGTTCTACAACACCGAGTGTAAATGAAATGGCAATGGCTGCATCAACCGCATTACCGCCTTGAGAGAGAATTTGCTCTCCTACCTCTTCTGCAATTGGGTGTGAAGCTGTAACCCCGTAGTCGCCAAGTTCAGTTTGCTCTCCTGTAGGGGCTGACGACGATCCGTTGCCCTCCCCTTCTGTTACAGGTCCTTCTTCATGTTGTGCTTCTTCAGTGACGTTACTGAATACGACTGCAATCGCAAGCAACAAGACGGCTGCAATCGACATGATTATCGTCATTTTTTTTGGACATTTAATTTCCTCCCACACTGCGAACGACGAAACACCTCGTATTTCGCTCGTGTTAGTTTACCACATGACGATGATCTACTTCGAATATTAGCCTTCCATCTCGAATCTCGTATGCTTGATCATCTGTCGTATCCTTTGTTAATTGTTGGAAGATCCGTTGCTTGAAGTACTCTTCTCTTGGACCAGTAATTGCTCGAGGTTGAGCTTCATGAACGCGAAACGGAACTAATTCTATTTCTGCTCGTCCATCCTCATACAAATGGTATTGAGCAAGAGCAGTGTCTCGTGTACGAGTCCACCCTTGATCAAATATAAAGTTCCCTAATGAGTAGAAAATAATGCCGTCGTTATATGTCTCAACGGATTGCAACACGTGAGGATGGTGCCCAATTACAATGTCTGCTCCAGCATCAACATAGGCTTTCATTAACTGCTCTTGCCTCTCAGTTGGGGTACTCGTATATTCCACACCTGCATGAACGTGGGCGATGACAAGGTCCGCTGCATCTTCACCACTTTTGGCTGCTTTAATGTATTCTAGTGATTCTGAAGGTGTCGCAGACAGCACTCCTTCTTGACCGCCACCGTAATACACATCGTTAAAACCAATGGTTGCGACCGTAATGTTGTTGATCTGCTGGTAATCAATCGCAGGATTTTGGACTTGTCCAACTGCATTTACAGATGATCGGTCTAACACATCTAACGTATCATATAAGCCTTGTTGACCATAATCAAGAATATGGTTATTCGCGATGTTCACCGTAGAGAAACCAGCGTTTTCTAAAATCTGGACCGTTTCTGCGGGTGCCTCGAGGTGAATTTCCTTGTCTGCAGGCACGTAGTCATGACCGTCAATTAATAACGGGTTCTCAAGGTTCCCCGTCACATAATCTGCTTCATCGAAATACGGCTGTGCATAATGCAACAAAAAGTCCCCTCCACGATGGTCAATGACGTTCGACACGTATCTTCCTAACATCATGTCTCCCACCATCGAAGCTGTGAAGATTGATTCTTCTTCTTGGCTTCCTGTCTCAGCTAATGATTCTCGTTCCGGTAAAGGCCACCAATTGGCTGCTAGTAAGATAGCGAGCGTGACAACAACACCGATAATGCTATGAGGCAATGCTCTTTTTTTGTGCTTTTTCGTAAATGCGAGCATCTTCTCTTTAAATGTAAATTTCTCGTTTTCCATCGAGCAATCCCTCGTCTCATTTAAATCCCATTTCTTAAGCCCTTAATTTATAAGAAATAAAGTAAGGACACGATTAGAAACGTTATACCGCTAAGAACGAGTGTACTTAACGTTGTCGGTAATACCCCTTGACGTTGAAATGCGTTTGCAATCAGTCCTGGGACAATAACGCCGAGTCCTCTAAACTCTACGGTCTCAAATGGAAAGATGGGATAGAAATAGTCAAAGATCATCTTAACGAGGATCCCGACTGTCATCATCGCTGCAAATTTACGTCGACCGTAGAGAATCGTAACTCGACCGACGACCTGAGTTACGATTAAGTACGTAATAAAGCTTAAAAAGAAAATCATTACTAAAAATATCACTTGATCAAAGACGAGTGCTAAATAACCCGGAACAATTAAACCCGCTGGCATAATCCCCGTTCGTTCTGTATAAATCAAACTGAGCACTACGCCGATCACGAGTGCGATATATAACTCTGTACCAAACAACTGACAGCAACTCCTTACGTCATGCTTCCTTTTTTATCGTTTCTAATCGTTCTATTAATGGTACTGCACCGTGATAATTTCCAATGCCATAGACAACTTGTCCGTCAACGACTTGCTCTAAGTAATCAAACACATCGTTTGCATCGTATCCTTCGAAATTCACAAGTTCATTTACTTGTAGACGGCCGTCATCATAAGCACTTTGAATCGGTCCAATGCCTTCTCCAATAACGATTAATTTATCCATCTCAATCTCTGGTAATAAATCTTTAGCGAACTGTTCGGTTCGTTCAGGTCGATCTGAACGACAATTCATAACGATAATTGGCTGTTCAGAAGGGTACCCAAGTTCTACGACATTTTCCCAAATCTTTAATGTTGAAGCAGGTTCGTTTGCAGAGAAACCATTAACAAAGAATGAAGCTTTCCCTTTTGTCTTTGTATCGAATGGAAACACTCTCGTAACCCCAGGAGCTGCCTTTGCTTTAAGCATCCCTCGTCCTGCCGTGTTCTCATCAATGTCTAACGCTTTTGCTACCGCGAGAGCAAGAGCGACGTTTTCAGGGAAAATCATGTACTCGAATTTCGTTAAGTATGATTTAGGAACCGCATCAGTGTCGGCAACAAACACTTCGGTATTTCGCTTACGTGCCTCAATCTTGAAATACTCCACATACGGAGATGGTGAAATAATTAGCTTCCCGTTGTAAGGAATCGTCTCTTTGTATGCATCGACCATATGATCAAGAGTCGGACCCATTACTTCCATATGATCTTCTACTACGTTAACGATCACTGTAATGTTTGCTTGCATCCAATTCTCTTGGAGAACGCGCTGATAATCTGGTGCAACGGCCATACATTCGCTGACAAATGCTTCCGCTCCACGATCAGCCGCTTCTTTCATTGCGCCTTTTTGTTCACGAATGTTAGCGCCTTCTGGTCGCCGTTTGATTGGCCGCTCTTCGTCGGTATCCCAATAGAACATCCGGGCTGCCGTCCCTGTCATCTTACCGACCGTTTTAATACCATCCTCCATTAAAACCCCAGCAATTAACCTCGTTACCGTAGACTTCCCCCGGCTGCCGTTCACGTTAATACGCAGAGGAACTTTGTTCACTTCTACTTGATGTTTTCGTTTCTCATAAATACCTAAACCTAATAGCCCTACTAATATTATGGTTGCAAAAAGGGTAATCACAGCCTGCCCAACTTTCTTACGACAAGTACTCGTTTCAAATACACGTACTGCCCATGAGTATACGTTTATTATACTGAAATATTTCTAGCATACGGTTTCAATGCTGTTACAATTTCGTTGATTATTACTAAAATAAAACCATTTAATTAAAAATCCTGTAAAAAAATGTCAGCGGTTGAACGTAGTTTTTACTTTTTGCGTAAAGTTATTCACTACTCTTTCAACTTTAATCTTCGTAAGCGATAATTAAAACCTCTCCCGTAAACGCGTCAATTTCAATCTCAGCTTCCAAGTCATTTCGTTCAAGTTCAACGACCCAGATGATCCGACCATCTTCCTCTTCTAACTCAATGCTATCAAGTTCTCCATCAAAGTGACCTTTTGCAATCGTTAATGCGTCTTCACTCGTAATGATGACATCTTGTGAACGTTTTTCTTCATCGTTGTCACGATCAGCGTCTCCAACTTTAGAGAGCCCGTGAATCGTTCCAACATGTTCATCGACAAATAATTGATACTCCGTTCCTTGGAACCTCACAGAAAACTCATGCATTGACGATGAACTATCCATCTGCGATTGTCCTTCATAAACAACTTCTCCTGGATACTCATCAATCACTTTAGATGTCATCTCATCAATCGATAATACTTCTGAGTCATTCGGAAATAACGCAATCACGATCATCACGATGAGTAAAACTACAATAAGGGCAATCATTTTCTTACTCATCGCTTTCACAATCCTCTCCAGCTTGTAAGCCAATTGTGAACGTCGTAGATATTCCTTGTTTACTTTCGACAAAAATGGTCGCTTGTTGTGCTTCTATCAACTTTTTCGCAATAGACAACCCGAGCCCAACACCTGTCGTTTGACGATTTCGACCTGCATCGATCTGGTAAAAGCGATCAAATATGTAGGCGACCTCTTGCTCATCAATTCCAACACCATAATCACGAACCCGAACGTATACTGTGTCTTTTTTGCGATCTACAACAAACTCAACTTCTCCTTCACTATACTTTAAAGCATTGTCCACTAAGATATACAAAACTTGCTTTACTTTCTCACGATCTGCATACACCGTTTGAGACGACCGCTGACTAATCTGTTTAATCGTACGGTTGGTTGCGACTTGAAAACGATCACGAACTTCTTCTAAAAGTTGCTCAACGAAAAACGACGTCTTCTCAACGTGCAATTGCTCATCATCTTTAGCAAGGATCAATAACTGCTCTGTTAAGTGTTGCATCTGTTTTGTCTCATCAGAAATTGCCAGTAATGACTCTTTAAATAGTGGAGAACTCCGTTCAATGTCTCTTCTAAGTAATAATTTTGCGTAGCCATCAATGACGGTTAACGGCGTTCGCAACTCGTGGGAAGCATCTGATACAAACTGCTCTTGTTGCTTAAATTGCCGATGCAATCGCTCCATCATTTTATTAAAGGCCACCGTCAATTGTCCAAGTTCATCTTTCGTTACGTTTTGTTCGTTTAACTTCTGAAAGTTCCCTTCTGCTTCAACGTGCACCATCGTTTCACTTAACCGTTGTACGGGTTTAACGATCACTGCTGCAAGCAAAAATCCTCCAACAATAGCAGGCAAGATGGCAATGATGGATGCTACGATTAAAATGTATCGCAACAACGCCATATTTTCTTCTAATCCATACAATCGTTCAACGACTTGAAGCGTAACAATTTCACCGTCTTCCCAAATTAATGGTTTTGAGGCAATGACATATCGCTCTTGATCATCTGTTGTCAATGTTTGGGCTGTTTGAGAATCTGTAAACGAAGTAGAAATAGAAGAAAATGACTCGTCCGTCGTAAAGGTGTGAAAGCTTTCTTCGTCCTGATTAATGAGCCGAATCATTCCTTCTGACGGAATGTACGACTGAATAACGTTTACGAGGATAAGTTCATCGTATGGAACGGTACTCACCGCTTGACTCATCGCATCTGTCTGATTGAGTACCCGTTCTGCTTCACTTTGAAAGCTTTGGTTTTCGTAAAACAAATAGACAGACACATTCGTTAAGCTTACAAACACAACGACAACGACGGAAGCAAGAAGTTGAATTTTCGTTCGTAACTTCACGGTTTAACGACTTTCATCACATAACCGACGCACGAACTGTATGAATTAACGATACGCTTGCGTTGTGATCAATTTTTTTTCGAAGATAACGAATGTACACATCTGTTACATTCGTATCTCCAATATAGTCATAGCCCCAAACGTGTTGCAGCAACTGATCCCTCGTAAGTACATGACCTTGGTTTTCCAGTAAATAGACGAGTAAACAAAATTCCTTCGCTGTCAACTCAATCAACTGATCGTTACGATATACTTCATGTCGTTCTGGATAGACGACAACATCGGCTAGCGTAAGCATGCTCTCACGTTCAGTGTCTTCTTGTTTTGACTTTCGAAGTTGTACTCGAATCCGTGCAAGCAATTCCTCATTTTCAAATGGCTTAGTTATATAATCATTGGCACCCGAGTCTAATCCACTTACTTTATCTGTTACATCAGCTTTTGCGGTTAGCATAATGACTGGAGTCGTACGGTCGTTTTTTTTCTAAAGCGCCGTAAAATCTCTAAACCACTTAATTTTGGTAACATCACATCAAGTAAAAGCAAGTCAAAGCGGTTCTGTTCAACCGCTTGAACTGCCTCCACTCCGTCATGACAAACCGTCGTTTCATAGCCTTCATATTCAAGCTCAAGAACGAGCAATCGACTGATCTTCAAATCGTCTTCAGCGATTAAGATTTTCACTTTCATCCTCCTTAACACCGGGGTTTAGCCACATTTTCAAAATGACAAACCATACCGACGCATACAGAACAGCCGCAATAATATCGCTTGGGAAATGGACAGCGAGTACGACACGGCTTAATGCAATTACGATTGCTAAAATCATTAACCCTACACTGATGATACGTTTGAAACGACTCAATTTGTAACTTTGATAAACGAGAAAAGAAAGAAATAGTGCGAGCATCATTGCCCGAAACGAGTGTCCACTCGGAAAACTGTACGATAAGAGGTTAAACACCTCACCGATATAGTCAATGCTCTTTTCAATTCCATAAGGCCGGTCTCGTGCAATAATTTGCTTAAGCACGGTATTAATGAGTACACCACCGACAAAAAAAAGACAACCATAAATATAAACCATTGCCATTGTTTTCTCCAGTAAAACGCAACAGAGAGAGTTGCAATGATGAGCATAAATGCCGTCGAGCCACCAAGAACCGTAATCAATTCCGCAAATGTATACAATGCACCCTCTTCTGAACGATGCACTGGTTGGAGCGCCTCATAAATGAGCTCGTCCACACGTAAAGCGAGTGGTCGAAACAAAAATGAGATGATGACGGTTAAGGTAATATAAAGCAATGTTTTTGTGAGTCGGTTCATTTTCAAAACGTTATTCCTACTTTCTACTTTGCCAATCTACGAGGTAACAATGATTCTGTTTCATGTGTCCCTACTAATCCTAAAATCGTATAGAGCACACGCTGTGGTCCCAGATAACTGTTCGTCGGTCGGTACCATTCATTTAAGGTGTGCGCTGCCCCTGCTTCACCACCTGCTCCAAGTGTTAGGGCAGGAACTCCTAAATGAATCGGGTGATTTGCATCTGTACTAGCAGGCCCTGCAAGCTTTGGCATTAAATCAAGAGATTTTGTTGCCATTTCAGCCACGCGAACGATTGGAGCATCCGTCGACTGCGTTCCCACAGGTCGATCTCCAATCTTCGTTACGGTATATGTAGCTTTCCTAGTGGAGCACGCGTTGATTCTTCATTGATTGCAGTTGCTAATGCTTGATGCAAATAATCGTCAATGGCTTGCAATTGAAGGTTGCCATTTGACCGTAAATCAATTGTCATTCTCGCGAATTCTGCAATGGCAGTTGGAGATGTACCTCCTTGGATACTCCCAATATTAAACGTCGTTTTAGGTACGTCGGTTACATCATATTCGGTTAATTTTGCTGCCACTTTTGCAGCCACATGTAATGCACTCGGCGTCCCAAATGCCCCAAAGCTATGTCCACCAGGCCCTGAAATGGTTACTTCATACCGATAACTACCGGTACCAAGGTAAATAATCTCTGTTGGGGATACAGCATCAATTGAAATAAATCCATCAACTTCAGTATGGTGATCAAAAAATGCTTTCACACCTCGTAAATCACCAACACCTTCTTCGCCTACAGTCGCCCCAAATATAATTTTCCCTTTTATTGAAAGCTTGTTCGTCGTGAACGCCCGTACAATCGATAACATCGCCGCTAATCCTCTAGCGTCATCTGTAATGCCTGCTCCGTAGTATGTACCTTCTTTATGCGTTACTGTGGTATCAACATCTTCTGCAAAAACACTGTCTGCATGCGCGCTTACGAACAATGTTGGTCCGTCTTCAGTACCTCATACGTTCCAAACACGTTGCCTTCCTCATCCTTTTGAACATCTACTAAACCGAGTTGTTCAAGCTGCTCATAAATGTAGTCAGTTCGCTTTTCTTCTTTGAAAGGAGGTGCTGGAATTTCTGCAAGTACAATTTGCTCCTCTAGCGTTCTTGTATCATCATTTGCCAAAAAAAGTGATTGCTTCTTCAACCGCTTTCATTTGTTTTAGCTGTTCATAAACTTGTTTGTACGTATCCATCGTAACCCTCCTCATAGTCTCCCAACAATTATACGTTAATACGAAAAAACCTGAAAGGAACATCCCTAGTCCTTTCAGGTTTAACTCGTCTTTTTCTGCCCGACAGCTGCATATTCTTCTACTTTTTGATCAAGTTGCGTGAGCAAGTCGTTAGCTTCGTTTTCATTAATCGTTAAATAATGATGATTCCCATTCGGTTGTTCATTTAATTCATCGCTTTAGCAACAATTTGTTGTAACGGGTTTAGTGCAAGTGTACCTTCTGGTAAATACGAATCTGTATGAAGTAAAATTGCAAGGGCAATTTCTTTGGCTTTTGAGCGATCCTCTCCGAGACGAATGAGTAACTTATGCGCTCGCTCAGCGCCCTTTATCGCATGAATATCATTTTCCTTATAACGATCAAAGTCCCACTTTCCATCCTCACGATACCACGTGTAGTGGCCAATATCATGCATGAACGCAGCCTTTGTTGCCAAATCAGGATCTACGTCCATTTCAACAGCGAGATGATAAGCCGTATTCGCTGTGTCAATCGCGTGTCTTAACCCTGAACGTGTTATAAATTTCCTTGCAACTGGGTGAGTATAAATATCCAATAACGTTACGTTACGCATGGAATCTCCTCCTAGTTTTTTTCATTCAAACATAACACGTTACACGTATTAATTTCAAGTAAAAAAAAGCCCCGAAGGGCTTTTGAATTAGTCGTTAAATACTTTTACTTCTTTCATCTTGTCTCCTGGCTTAATTGCTAACACTTCGTCCATTCCGCTCGTCACTTGTCCGAAGACCGTATGAACACCATCAAGGTGCGGTTGCGCTTCATGTACGAGGAAAAATTGTGATGAACCAGTGTCTTTTCCAGCGTGCGCCATTGAGAGGGCACCTGCAACATGCTTATGCGGGTTACCTTCTGTTTCACACTTAATGTTCTTGCCACTACCACCTGCGCCTGTTCCTGTAGGATCTCCGCCTTGTGCGACAAATCCAGGAATAACACGGTGGAACGTGACGCCATTGTAAAACTCAGTGTTCGCTAAGTTTTCAAAGTTAGCAACCGTGTTTGGTGCTGCGTCTGGGTAAAACTCCATTTCAATTTTGTTGCCATTCTCCATTTCAATGTATCCTTTTTTCGCCATTGTTTGTGCCTCCATTAATTATGATTCTTCCATGAGTTCTGCTAGGTACGACCAACGTTCCATGAGTTGGTCCACTTCGTCTTCAATTGCTTTCACTTCTTGCATCAAATCTTGCAACTGACCGGAGTCGCTACCTGCATGTGCCATGGTCTCTTCTAATTCTGCCTTTTTTTGCTCTAGAATGTCAATGCGCTCTTCAATTGTGTTCCAATCTTGTTGATCTTTGTATGACAGCTTCTTTCGTGATTTTGCCTGCTTTGGTTGAGGCTCATTCTTCACTTTTACTTTCGCAGGCTTTTCCTCTTTCGTTTGCCAATAGGTTTCAAAGTAACCGACAAAACGTAGAATCGGCTCCTCTTGTTGGAAAATCAACAAACGATCCGCAATACGGTCAAGGAAGTAACGATCATGGGAAACCGTCACGACCGAGCCAGGGAAATCAACGAGATATTCTTCTAACAATCGAAGGGTTGGGATATCCAAGTTGTTCGTTGGCTCATCCAAAAACAGCACGTTCGGCTCTTCCATTAAGATTCTAAGCAAGTAGAGTCGACGACGTTCCCCGCCAGAAAGGCGCTGAACGTATGACCACTGTACACTTCTAGGAAATAGAAAACGCTCAAGCATTTGTTCAGCAGTAATCGTTGTGCCATCTTTCGTTTTGATGACCGATGCCCCTTCGCGGATATACTCAAGCACACGTAAATCACCATCGATTTCCGTTTCACCTTGGGTGAAATATCCGATTCGCACCGTTTCTCCGTGCTCAACCGCGCCTTCATCCGGTTGAATGCGTTTAGCTAATAAATTTAGAAAGGTTGTCTTGCCAGTACCGTTCTCACCAGTAATCCCAATCCTTTCTCCACGATCGACACGCTCGTCAACGTGTTGAAATAACCACTCTTCATTTGCATAACGCTTTGACACAGAAAAGGCTTCAATTACTTTCTTTCCTAGTCTTGCTTGATCTGAAACGAACGATAACGTGTCCGATGATTGCTCTTGTTTTTGTTCTTTCAAGTCGTGAACGCGATCGATTCGTGCTTTCTGCTTCGTCGTTCTCGCTTTCGCACCACGATGTAACCATTCTAATTCTCGTCTTAAGATGTTTTGACGACGATCTTCGGCTTTAAGCGCTTCTTCTTCACGTCTCGCTTTTTCTGCTAAATACGTTTCATAGTTACCATCATATTGATAAAGGTTACCTCGGTCTAACTCAAAAATCGTGTTCGTCACGCGATTTAGGAAATAGCGATCGTGCGTCACCATCATTAGTGCACCACTATATTGGCTAATAAATGATTCCAACCACGCAATTGATGTGGAGTCAAGATGGTTCGTTGGCTCATCAAGTATCAAGAGGTCGGCACGATCAATAAGCGCGCGTGCGAGCGCCACCCTTTTCTTTTGACCTCCGGATAGCTTACGAATTTCTTGGTTTGTATCTGTTATCCCGAGCTTAGAAAGAATGGTTTTCGCTTTCGTATCCGCTTCCCATGCGTTCAATCGATCCATCTCTGCTTGCATTTGAAACAATCGATTTTCATTTGTTGATGAAGAAGGGTCGTTCTCAAATTGCTTTAACGCCCGGTCATAATCGTGCAATACGGTCATCACTTCAGAAGGTCCTTGAAAGACCGTCTCTAAAACCGTCAGATGTTCATCAAATTGCGGTTCTTGCTCTACGTATTGAATCCGAAAGTTTTTCGCATGCGTAAACGATCCATGCTCTAAATCTTCTTGTTTTGTAATTGTTTTTAATAATGTCGATTTACCTGTACCGTTGGCACCAATAATGCCAATTCTACTCGTATTTTCTATCGTAAAAGAAACTTTGTTCAGTAAGCTTTTCTCACCAAACGTCTTCGTCAGTTCATCTGCTATTAATACGCTCATTTCCGACTCCCTTTCACTCTTCATTCTACCACAAAAATAGAATTTGATTGAATGGTGATACTACGTGAAGAAACTCGATTATGAGGAGGTTGAACTTTTGAAAACTTACCCAACAGGTGGATTTAAACCACAAACCCAACCGAAACAACCCGGAATCGAAAGCGCGATGGACCCACTACCGTTCCACACACAACCGATTACACATAAAGAAGGGAGACTACATGGAAAAGTTGCGCTCATAACTGGCGGGGATAGTGGCATTGGCCGGAGCGTTGCGATTGCGTTTGCGAATGAAGGTGCGGATGTTGCGATTATTTATTACGATGAACATGACGATGCAAAAGAAACACAGTTGCTTGTCGAAAAAACTGGGAAACGTTGTTATTTGCATCATGGTGACTTAAAACAATCCGCAGAATGTCAAAAAGCTGTGCAATCAACGATTGAAGCGTTAGGCAACATCAACATTCTTGTCAACAACTGCGCGGTACAATACCCGAAACAATCACTATTAGAAATTACCGATGAACAGCTTCAATTAACATTTGAAACGAATGTATTTTCATATGTTTACATGACGAAAGCTGTTTTACCTCACCTAAACCAAGGAGATTCAATTATATGTACGTCTTCAATCACGGGTCATGTTGGCAATGAAACGTTGATTGACTATTCAAGTACAAAAGGTGCAATCACTGCATTTGCGAGAAGTATGGCAAAGTCACTCGTTACAGACGGTATTCGTGTTAACACGGTGGCCCCTGGACCGATTTGGACACCCCTCATTCCTTCTTCTTTTGACGCTAAAAAGGTTTCACAATTCGGCGCGAATACACCGATGAAGCGAGCAGGACAACCAGAAGAACTGGCAGGAGCATACGTGTACTTGGCATCAGATGACGCTTCTTACGTGACTGGTCAAACGATTCACGTAAACGGCGGTGACTTTATGTCATCATAAAAAAACGACCGGAGATCCGGTCGTTTTTCATTATTCTGCTTCGTATCCTGCTTCGATGTTCTCGATCATGCCTCTAACAGACTCAAGTCCACCACCGCTTAGGTACCAGAAGTCACCGTCAAGTTCAACGATGTTATCGTTTTGGTGAGCTGGTGTACGTTCAACAAGCTCATTGTTAATCACTTCTGTCGCACTTGCTTCAGCGTCACTTCCAACCGTTGCACCACGGTCTAAAATAAAGATGTAGTCCGGTTCAACATCAGCAATGTACTCAAATGATACGTTCTCACCGTGGCTTTCAGCGCTAATTTCAGTGTCAGCAGCTGGAATTCCTAATACATCATGAATGAAACCAAAGCGTGAACCAATACCGTATGCACTAGCCGCGCCTTCATCTGCTGAAAGGATGAGCGCATTTTGTTCACTTTCTTCAGCACGCTCGTTAATGCCTGCAATCATGTCGTTGATTTCAGAGAGTTGCGTGTCAACTTCTTCTTGTGCATCAAAGATTTCTCCAAGCACGTTCATGTTTGATTCAAATGACTCCATGTAGTTTTCGTTGTCTACAGCAAGGAAAACTGTTGGAGCAATTTCACTTAGTTCATCGTAGTTATCCGAAGCGCGACCTGAGATGAAAATAACATCTGGTTGCATTTCGTTGATTAATTCAAAGTTCGGTTCAAAAAGACTTCCCACGTCTTCAGCTGTACCTTCTAAATCTGATAAGTAACCTGGAACGTTGTTTGCTTGTGGAATTCCCGATACATTTCCGTTAATCGCACGGATTGAATCTGTAATACCATTATCAAACGATACGACAACTTCAGGATTTACCGGTACTGTTGTTTCACCAAGATCGTGCTCAATTGTTACTTCTCCGCCTGCAGCAGCGTCATCGCCTTCAGCGTCTTCTTCAGCATCAGCTTCATCTTCTACTGTCTCTTCCGTGTCTTCTGCCCCTGTGTCTGCGCCTTCGTTTTGTTCTTCGTCAGCTCCACAAGCAGCTAGTGCTGTTAGCATTGCAACCGATACTACAGATACATAAAACTTTTTCATCGTTAATTATCTCCCTTTTTCTACGTACGATATTTCCCCATTTATCGTAAGACCTATTGTGGCATTGTGTTTCTAAGAGCGCCCCAGGCCCCACCCCCTACAAGTTGGTCACTTCATTTACGTAAAGTACACACAAATCTTGTTGCAATTTACTTCTTCGATCCCAATGTCCATATCGTAAATTTTCTTTAACGTTGTTGGATTAATAATTTCATGGCAATGCCCTTGTGCCGCTAACTCGCCATCTTTCATCGCAATAATGTCATCAGAATAGCAAGACGCAAAGTTAATGTCGTGCACAACGATTAGAATCGTTTTCCCTAAATCATCACAAAGCTTACGTAACGTCTTCATAATTGAGACAGAATGTTTCATATCAAGGTTATTCAATGGCTCATCTAAAATGATATAGTCCGTGTCTTGAGCTAAAACCATGGCTATAAACGCTCGCTGCTTTTGACCACCACTTAGTTGGTCTAAGTATTTGTCTTGCATATCGCGAAGCTCCATATAGTCAATGGCGTTCTCAACATATCCCCAATCGGCTTTCGACAAGCGATTGCGAGAGTGTGGAAAGCGCCCGAAACTAACGAGCTCACGTACTGTTAGACGGATATTAATGTTATTCGCTTGCTTTAAGATTGAGACCTTTTTTGCAAGCTCATCACTTTTATAGCTTTTAATCGGCTTTCCCTCGACGAGAACTTCGCCTGAGTCATGGCCCATTAAACGACTCATCATTGAAATAAGCGTACTTTTCCCGGCACCGTTTGGTCCGATAAAAGACGTAATTGAACCTTTTCTAACGCCAATGGATACATCTTTTACTACTTTCTTTCCATCAAATGACTTTGAGACGTTTTTCACTTCAAGGGCAATGTCGCCCGTTTCGAATTGTGACTTTTGACGTTCTAGCATGTTAAGAGCCATTAGTTTTTCGTCCCCCTTAGAAGTAAGTAAATAAAGTATGCGCCGCCGATGAAGTTAATAAACACACTTAACGGAGCGGAAAAAGCAAAGACACGCTCTACGAGTAACGTTCCACCTACAAGTGCAACAACACTTACGAGAATTGATCCGATTGCAAGTGTTGAGTGTCTAAACGTTGGCAGCATTTCTCTTGCCACGTTCACAACGAGTAACCCTAAGAACATAATCGGTCCAACGAGTGCCGTTGAAACAGAAACCATAATCGCAATGACAATTAAAAAGCGTCGGATGACTTTGTCATACGGAATTCCTAAGTTCACTGCTTGGTCTCGACCGAGTGCGAGTGTATCTAAATATTTCAAGTAAGGAAATACGTACAGTAACGTTAGAAGCAATATGATAATTGATAACCATAACAGATCAACGTTTATGTTACTAAAGCTTGCAAACATCCGATTTTGAATCGATTGGAACTCATTTGGATCAATGAGCACTTGCATAAACGTTGAAAGACTTCCAAATAACGTACCAAATACAATTCCTACAAGTAATAAGAAGTAAATGTTTTGTTGTTCTCCTCTAAAGAGCAACGCGTACAATAGTAATGCGAACAACACCATGAATACGATGGACATTAAAAAGTTCGCTTCTGGAGAGAAAAAGACAAGTCCAAGTGTACCGAAGAAAAACACAAGTGCTGTTTGGATAAGCATATATAAAGAATCTAAACCGATGATACTCGGTGTTAAGATTCGATTATTCGTGATCGTCTGGAAGATTAACGTTGAAAACGCAATGGCTGAACCGACGATGATAATTGCCGCAACACTTCGCCCACGTCTCGGTAACGCATAATCCCATCCAGTCGGTGTTAAACCGATAAATAAAAACGTTGCGATTAGGCTAATTGACAATACAATGAGTGAGATAAAAATCCATTTCGTCTTACGTTGCATACGACTTTCTCCTTAACAGCAAGAATAGGAAGAGTGCGCTTCCAATCACTCCGACCATCAAACCGATCGGAATCTCATAAGGATAGATGAGCACACGGCCAAGAATGTCGCATATAAGTAAGAAGATCGCCCCAAACAGTGCCGTATGTGGCAAACTGTTTCGTAGATTATCGCCTCTCATAATCGAAACGATGTTCGGAATAATAAGTCCAAGAAATGGTATTGAACCAATTGTAACGACAACTGCCGCCGTAATGACTGCGACAATAAGTAAGCCTATGTTCATAATCTGCTTATAATTTAGTCCTAAACTTTGTGAGAAATCCCTACCCATACCTGCAACCGTAAACCGGTTTGCAAAGATAAACGCAATGATTACGAGTGGAATTCCGATATAAAGGATTTCGTAGTTTCCACGTAATACGAGTGAGAAACTTCCTTGCATCCAAGAATTTAAACTTTGAATAAGGTCATACTGGTAAGCAAAGAACGTCGTTACAGCATTTACAACACTTCCGAGCATTAAACCAACGAGTGGTACGAAAATGACGTTTTTGTAGCGAATTCGTTCAAGTATTCTCATGAACAAGAATGTACCGCCTAGCGCAAAGAGAAATGCAACGAACAATCTCTCCATCGTACTCGCACCAGCGAACACAATAATGGCAACGAGAATTCCAAGCCTTGCCCAGTCAAGCGTACCAGCAGTGGTTGGTGATACGAACTTATTCTGTGTTAGTTGTTGCATAATCAGTCCAGCAACACTTAAACTCACACCAACGATAATAATTGCTAACAGCCTTGGTAATCGGCTAATTAATAGTGTTTCCCATTGTTCTTCGGTGAAATTGTGTATGTTCCAGATCGATAAATCTTGCACACCGACAAACAAAGATATAATCGATAGTAAAATGAGTGCAGGTACTAAGTACTTAATCTTCATCAAGATGTCTGATCAAAATGGCTACAGCACTTTAATCGCCCCTCCTCGCTCTTCACTAAGGTTGAGTGCTGTTGCAAATGAGATTCATTATCAACAGTGCCACTTTTGATTATACTATGTTTTGAAATGAGGTCAATGAGTAATTGAGAAAAACTTTCAATTAACCTTTAAAAAGAACGTGAGATGACTGACATCTCACGTTCTTTAGGCTCATTAAAAGGGATTCCTACGATCAATTACTCGTCTAAAGTCATTCATTCTCACTACAACTGCTCACAAACGAGAAACTTTCTTACTTCCATCAGTCTTATGACCTGCGGAATGTCACACATAGCTTCTATGCACACTAACTCCGTTTGGCTTTGAAGCCACCATCTAGTTGAACGATATTAATTGGTGCAACTCCTCAGGATTCATCGATTGAATTAATGTTTCACCTGGTTGAATCAAATCATCAATCAATGATTTCTTATCTTGTTGAAGTGCCGCGATTTTCTCTTCAATGGTTCCAGTAGTGACGAGTCGAACGATATCTACTTGCTTTGTCTGACCAAAGCGATGAACACGATCCGCAGCTTGTTCTTCAACCGCTGGATTCCACCATAAATCGTATAAAATTACTGTATCGCCACCCGTTAAGTTTAATCCCGTCCCGCCAGCTTTTAAGGAAATGAGAAACAACGAGTGCTCTCCTTCATTAAATTGTTGTGTCAACGATAAACGATCCGCAACAGGTGTACTGCCATCTAAATAATGATAACCATACTTGCGCTCGTCAAACTGCTTTCTAATAATTGCAAGCATTGACGTAAACTGCGAAAAGATGACCATACGTTTGCCTGAAGCGATTCCTTGTTCTACATAATCGAGTAAAAAGTCAAGCTTCCCTGACCTGCCACCTTCTTCTTGCATGACAAGTCCCGGGTGACAGCAAATTTGCCGGAGCTTCGTTAAACCAGCAAGAATGTGAAAACGTTCCTCCTGGAAAGCATTTTCTTTCACTGCCCTCGATAAGTGTGATGAAATCTGCTCAACTTGAGTGACGTACAGCTGCTTTTGAAGCTCACTCAGTTCGGTGTATTGAATAATCTCTTGTTTTTCTGGTAGCTCTTTTAATACTTCTGTCTTTAATCTTCGTAATAAAAACGGCTTGATTCGTCGATGAACAGCACGGTTATCTAAATCTGAGAACTTCCGCTTCGAACCGAATAACTCTGGCATCACGATCGAGAAGATCGAATAGAGCTCTTCTTTTTTTGTTCTCTACTGGCGTTCCACTTAACGCAAACGCTTGTCGTTTCCGCAATGACCGTACGACTTTCGTCGTTTTCGCTTGTTCATTCTTTAAGTGCTGTGCTTCATCAAGTACTAAATGATCAAAAACGACTGGAGCATACAATTCTTCATCACGCTGCATTAAAGGATACGATGTAATGAACAACTGCGCATCTTGTGTGAGTTTTTTCTTTCGCTCTTCTTTGTTTCCATCAATAATGACAACATCAAGTTGGGGGGCAAAACGCTCAATCTCTCTTTGCCAATTGTAAACGAGCGAAGCAGGAGAAATAATTAATGATTTCCCTTCTTGTCGCCCTTCATACTGCTTTGCCAAATAAGCGATTGTCTGAATCGTCTTCCCTAACCCCATATCATCTGCGAGTATGCCACCAAATCCATACTTTGATAAAGCTGTCATCCATTGAAAACCGGTTTTTGGTAGTCGCGCATAATCGTCTCTAAATTAGTGGGTACCGTCACGTTCAAATCTTTCGGTGATTCGATATCTTGAATGCAACGGCTCACTTTATCTGAGATCGTAACAGCTGCTTCTTCATTTAATTGAAATGCATGGTATAGTGGCGCCTGAACGGATGTGGACTCCAAATGTTCGCGACCGAGTTGATCGAGAACATCACTCATGTTTTTCAATTCATCGCGCGTTAAGTTGACATATTGTCCGTTGTTCAATTGTACAAAAGAGCGCTTTTCACGCATCGCTTTGAGGAGGCCGATACTTTCCTCCTCATTTAAGCCAGAGAACTGGAAGTTAATATCTAACCAATCATGTTGTTGATTGTAATTCACTTCAACCGTCGGCATCTCAGCTGGCGTGTAAATACGCTCCTGCACATTTTCACTCACATTGATGTCCATCGATTTAGCAAGCTCATTTAAATCGAATAGCAGAAAATGCGCCATCTCATCTTCTCCACGAATCGTTAACCCTCGCTCATTGTACGTGAAAGGAACTTGTTCAATTGCTGCCATCACTTGATTTTCTTGTTTTATATCGCGAATTTGATAATAATCATCGTTTGTGACTTGCTCTTCATGTGGATTAAAGGTGTGCTCTCCGTAGCTGAAATGCAGCTTGGCATTTAGTTGCTCGTTCACTTCATCCACATACAATGTCGCTTTCAAGTCGTGTTGCTGAATTTTTTTGTTCGACTTCAGGCTCAATAACAACCTTTGCAACTTTCTTTAGCTGTAACAACACGTACGAATAAAACTGCTCAAACAAACGGTGTGGAATGTGCAGCTTCCCTTCTTCTCTTTGCATTCGGTGAAAGAACTTCACAAAGACGAGGTTTTGTTCCTCAGACAAGATATACAACGTATCTTCAGTAAGAATGGCTCGATAATCGCTTCCGAGAAAGTAACTCGTCTCCATATTTGTCCAATGAAGCAACATTCCTCCAGAGTCCGTCTTCATGACAGAAATTTGTAGAGGCGTATTCCGTTCGTCAGGGAAATGAATGTATTTAATTGGTTTCGTATTTTGGTGGATGACGAGTGAAAGTTGTGTTGTATTGATATTCGATAGTAACGAGGAAAAAGCGGGACCAGGAACGAACAAGCGTCTTTCACCACGAAAGCTCACATCGTCTTCTCTCATTCGGACAATCGTTAATAACAGGTCCATTTTTTTCTTGATCTTCGTCTGAGAGCTTATGTTCATCAGGATTATATGAAAAGTTTTTCGTAAAGAAATACGTTCGCTGCTCTTCGAGCGCTTCTAGCCATTTGAGTAAATCAAATACGACGTATGTGCGATCAATGCCGACCTTTAATTCAATTTCGACAAAACCAGATCCGACAAACATTTTTGCAGGATGCACGTGTACGACGTACTCGATCAACAACTCTTCCTTTTCAGCCGTTGCTTCTACTTCAAACAAATCAGCAAAAGAATCAATCAAACGATTAACGTCTCGTTCTCCTTTTTGTTCTTTTGGAGGTGCTTCTTTCGCTGGCGCTTGCCTGTTTTCATATTCATACAAACAAGCAATCAAATGTTTGCACAAGCCTGGGTATGCTTCATATGCAGGACATGTGCATGAATACGTTTTTGGTAAGTCATTTTCAATCGTAAAATGAACGTCATAAATCTCATGCCCGAGTACGACCGCTTTCCACTCGCCTTTTCGATCACTTAATAATTTACGTACATTTCCTTGGCGATGATACGTTTTCGCACGTTGAATTGTCTCGGGCCTTGCAAATGTATGAACAAATTGTTCAATGCTCTGAATCATCGTGAACTTCCTTTCCAACAATAACGAACAAAAACACACGCTTATGACAACTTCATAAGCCTGTGCTCTTCAAACAGTTACTGAGATTTATATGTCTCTACGAGATCATGCAATACATGATCATCTTCTTTTTTTCTATCATCCCTAACAAGACTCGCAATGGAACGTTTCTGAATGATAAAGCGTAAATCCGCCATGAGTAAAACCGTATCAATACCTGGATTCGCTGGGTCATTCTTTACTTTCATACGGTAGTTATCAAACTTCGTATGGTTGAGAAATTTCAACAAGCAGTAGTAACAGCCGCGCCTCGTCCCTAGCTTCAAATAATGACGCTCGATTGGTTTGCCGCAGATGTTGCATTCTATATCAGGTTTACGTACGGTGTTTAACCTTAACGACTCTAACAACCAGACGGACTCTTTTGCAATCGTACTCATAGAAATAAGAACCCCTCCCTTACAGAGCACTTCAATGAAATGCAGTGGGTTTGTACATATTTAGAATGTCTACTTTCGAACCTGTTTATACTTAAACTTATAATAACTGAAATCCCTTCATAAGTCATCGATACTAAAGTAGGATTCAGGTAAGAACAACGAAAAAAGTACAAGTAGACGTTGTCCACTTGTACTTTTTCGTTGTCTTATTGGGCTGTAACGTTCAATGAAACATCAATATTGCCTCTCGTCGCTTTCGAGTACGGGCAAAATTCATGAGCCTTTTCTACGAGTTCTTCGGCTTTCGACTGATCGACACCCTTAATTGACACGTGCAAAGCAACGCCCAATTGAAATCCACCATCATTCGGATCCTTTAGTAAGCTCACTTCAGCTTTCGTTTCAGATTCGATTTCTTCTTTGCTTTTACTAGCCATTAAATTTAAAGCACCATCAAAGCAAGACGCATAGCCTGATGCGAACAATTGCTCAGGATTTGATGCATCACTTGGGATATCGTCACCTTTAGGCATCGACAATTGAACTTCAATCACACCGTTGTCTGATTTAACTTGTCCTTCACGTCCGCCTACTGCTGTTGCGCTCGTTGTGAATACTTTATCTGCCATCGTTCGTTCGCCTCCGATTGCTGTATTGTTAAAAGTTGTTCTACTTTATATGTTTACGTTTACGCACATCCTTAAACCTCATATTACAAATTTGTTTAGTTTCTGCTTTTCGATTTATAATCATAGTATACTATTTGGATACATATGTTTTTTCATGTATGGATTACGGGTATAGAAGATAGAATCTTTACCTCGAACATAAGAAAGGTGATGCAAGTTGAAACGAACAGGGGAAAAAAATACTCAGTTGGATCGGTAATGGTATCAATATTTTAATGGTAGTCGTAGTAGGGTTTTTGGCAATTGGACTTTCTTCCTTAGGTGGCGACTTCGAGCAACAAATGATGAATGAACTCGAAAACGATCCAGCATTCACTGGCGAAGACGCACAAATGGCTGCTGACATGTTTGGTATGATGGGCAGTACGTTTGTTGGTCTAACGTGGTTCGCTGTCATTGTTATGGTCATCGGAACTGTCCTCGGTATTATTGGCGCTATTAAGATTACGAAAAACGCTAAAACTGCCGGCATTCTTTTACTTGTTGCAGGTGGTGGTATGTTACTACTCACAGTCGGTACGACATTAATTCAATCAGTTTTGTTAATCATTGCAGGAATTATGTGTTTAGCACGTAAACCGCAAGTTACTGTCAATGACGAACCAAATCCAGATCCACAACCTTAAAACCTAAAGAAAATCCCTTGACCATCTGGTCAAGGGATTTATTTTTCTTCGAATACATAGCTTTTTGAATGATAGCGAACACCGAGCACAATCCCAATCGCAAGCATTGAGCTAAGTAATGAACTACCACCATAACTCATAAACGGTAATGTAAATCCAGTAACTGGCAAAATACCAACATTCATCCCGATGTTTTGAAACACTTGAAACGTAAACAATGCAATGACTCCTGAGCATAAATACGTTCCAAAACTATGATGGGTACGAATGGCTGTCATCATAATCTGGTAGAAAAGAATAAAAAAACATCGTAATGACGAGTGCAGACCCTAAAAAGCCTGTTTCTCGTCCGACAATCGAGAAAATAAAGTCCGTATGTGCCTCAGGTACGTAAACGTTATGTTCATTGTCTCCCGTTAGCCCACCTGAACCGATGGCCGTCATTGCTTGAGCAACTTGATAGCTTGATCTGGGTTCTCTAATGGCCTTAACCAACCGTGAAAACGATTCACTTGATACGGTGCAATATGGTTGAAGAAATACGTCTGCACGAAATCCGGAAAGCGGAAATAAGCAATAACGAACGACGCACCAATAGCAGCTGGAATTCCGTATAGTAGGCCGAGGAGTTTGTAACTCATTCCTGATACGAGCGTCAAACCGACAGTAATGGCGAGCATCATCATGACCATTCCCATATCTGGTTGCTGTTGCAACAACAGAATTGGCGGAAGAATAACGAGTCCCATTTTAGCTAGGAGCCATAGATCTGACTTTAATTCCTTCGGTGTCCATTCATTGTTATGTTTGTACACGATCGCACTTAACGTTACGATGATGAAGACTTTCATAAATTCTGAGGGTTGCAAGTTAATGACTCGTAAGTTAAACCAACGCGTCGCCCCTTGTCGCTCAGGTGCTAGCCATTCTGGCGAGAGTGCGAGAACAATTAACAGAAACAAACCAAATCCATAAAAAAAACCCAGTGCAAGTTCAAATAATATTCAAAGTCAAAATGCATCACAACAACCGCTATTGCAAAAGCAACTACAAAAAAGATTGCTTGCATTACTACTGTCGTTGTATTACCTGAAGCCAAATAAATGTACAAGCAACTTAATACAGCAAAAATAAACAGAACGAACATCATATTGATGTCGTATTGCTTTTCGTAACTTTGATATGGTTTCATATCTTCATCCCCTGAAAACAACTTTCATTTCTACATCATACACGATTTAAAAGCGTCCGTATACGACCGATTTTCCCTATAATCACATGGAAAACCGAATGCGTCACACGCATTCGGTTTAAACGATTATTTTGCTCGGTCAATATCAAGCATATCAGAAATGGTTACGAACTCATAGCCTTCTGATTGTAGTTCAGGAATCAATATGTCTAACGCCTGTGCTGATGTAATCGTCTGATCCCAGTTGCCACCGTCATGCATGAGCACAATGCTGCCAGGTGAAATCTCTTCTCTTAAGATCTTCACAATCTCTTCCGCTGGGATTTGTCGCCAATCATTAGAATCAGCATCCCAACCGATGGCAACGTTGTCCAATGCAACGAGGCGTTCCATCAACTCGATGTTCAAACCTCCATATGGTGCACGGAAGAGGCGCGGGCGATAACCAACAATCTCATCAATAACTTCCTCGGTCTGAGTTACTTCCCAATCAAGTTGACCGATCAAATCGTCGGACTCTTCATCATCCGTTAAATTCGGGTGCCAAAACGTATGCGATCCAATGTCATGTCCTTGTTCATCGATCGTCGTTAGCAGTTCTGGGTATGCTTCTGCCCTTGATCCTAGCACGAAAAACGTCGCAGGGACGTCGTACTTTTCAAGTACTTCTAATACTTGCGTTGTATGTCTAGGATCAGGACCGTCATCGAACGTAAGGGCGATTTGCTGTGAACTCGGGTCGCCCATGTAGTAGAATGAATCAGGAAACGATTGTTTTAATTGGGTGAACGTTAACGGATCTGGATCTCTTTCATCTTCTTCGCTTCCTCCTTGTAATGGAGGAACATCGTCTGTTTCCGCTAACGCAACGGAAGGAACGAATACTAAACATATCGCTAATAACCAATGGATCGTCCGCACATCTCTTCTTCCTTTCACAAGATACTTTTTTATAGTCTTGTGATTTCATACCAATAATATGTACGATTTGGTAAAAAAAAGAAAAAAAAGGAGGACTTTTAATGGAAACGAGAGACCGAATTGTATTTTTAGTCGTATACATACTAGCAGCAATTACTATCACGCTTTATTACGTTCCTTTAGCGTCGATCTCACTCATACTCATCTCTGCACACCTTATCACACTTTCGCTCGTCATCTACGTGTTATGGTTTAAGAAAGTCTCAAACTTTTGGTTTTATAACAGCTGGGCAGCAAATGGACTTGTAATCATCCTTACACTCATTATCGTTGATGAGTATTATCTTATTATTTTAGTCCTCTTCATCATCTGGTTAACAACGTTTGGCATCGATATTCTTTTCCGAAAGCCACTCTATGAACGAAATAACGATTGATAATCAAAAATCGTATACCATTGTTCATGGATGTACATGACGCCACAGCTATATTGACGATTCTCTTGTTGTTCATTAGCTTCAAGCGCTTGATGATACAACTGATCTTCAATCGTAAACACATTACTCGTTTGATCGACGATAAAGCCTAACGGATCGTTTTGATCTTCAATTAAAACGATCCGAGTATCTTTCGTATATGCATTCGTTTCCTCTGACTGATTCCCTCTCACATCAACGATTGTTGTCATCAATCCTCGGACGTTGATCACTCCAATAACGCCTTCTGGCGCATTTGGTACTCTCGTTATGTCTTGAATCTTTTCAACGGAGTGGATCGCTAACACATCGACGACGTATTGTTCTCCACCCATTATAAATTGCAGCAACTTCACCTTATCGACCTCTTTCTTCAAGCAATTGCGTAGCATCAATAATGAAAGCAATCGTACCGTTACCTAAGATTGTCGCTCCACTAATGCCTCGTACAGTGGATAATCGTTTTCCGAGTGGCTTAATGACAACATCTTGTTGACCGATAAAATGATCAACGGCGATTGCAGCTGCTTTTTTTACCATGCTTAACGATCAGATAAGACGTAAATGTATCTTCGAAATGGGCTTCTTCAGCAGCCTTCGGTTGAATAGGAACTTGGAACGCTTCTTTTAGCTCAATGACGGGTATAATTTGTCCGCGATATTGCAACATTACTTGTCCTTGCATGACGATCTTGTCTTCATGTGGTGCAATAGCGGTCTCAATGAGCTGAGAAGTCGGTATTCCATAGATCTCCTCTTCACACTGAATGAGTAATACGTCCATAATCGATAACGTTAATGGCAATTGAATAGAAAACGTAGAACCTTTGCCTTCTTCACTTTGAATGATAATTTTACCGCCTAGTTGTTCAAAGGTCTGTTTTACAACATCTAAACCTACACCACGTCCTGAGACATCTGTTACTTCTTTAGCAGTACTAAATCCAGGTGCAAATAACAATTGAAATAAATCAAAATCAGAACGAGATGCTGCATCACTTTCACTAATTAAGTTGTTTTCAATCGCTTTTTTCATGACACGTTCTCGATTAATTCCAGCACCGTCATCACCAATATCAATATAGACATGATTTCCTCGATGATACGCCTCAAGTGTGACGCGGCCCTTCTCAGGTTTACCGACTTGCTTTCTCACGCTCGGTGTCTCAATGCCGTGATCAATCGCATTTCTTAATAAATGAACGAGCGGATCTCCAATTTCATCAATAATCGAACGATCTAGCTCAGTATCTTGACCGGAAATGTCAATAACGACGTCTTTCCCTAATTCCTTCGATAACTTTCGAATCATGCTCGGAAAACGATTAAACACGCGCTCCACGGTCATCATACGCATCGATAAAATCACTTCTTGTAGTTGTGAAGACGTACGTTTAATCCGATCTACGCTACTCGTTAAATCTGGATGGTTGATTGTATGTGCCACTTGTTCGAGCTGTCCACGCTCAATTACAAATTCCTCAAATAAATTCATTAATAGCTCCATACGATCCGTATTGATTCGAACAGTCTTTGTGAGTTCTACCTTTTCTTCTTGCTTCTTTTCTTTTTGACTACTACGCGCTTCTTTTTGTTGTGTCTTTGTCAATTGTACAGGTTGAATGAGAACGTGCTCAATTTCAGAAATTCGCTCCACTTCGTTTTGCAACGTTCCTGCCGCAGTATCCGTCACATAGACGAGCGTAATTGACTGATCGAATTGATCGTTTTCAATGTCTTCAGCACTCGGGATCGATTTTACCATTTCCCCATATTCATCAAGCTTTTGGACGACCATGAAAGCACGAACAGCTTTAAGTACTGCGCTCGCTTCAAACGTTACCGTAATTTCATAGACGTTCAGCCCCGTCGTGACTGCCTGTTCAATAACCGTTCTCTCAAATGGAAAGTAATCAATCTCCATAGAAGCCACAGCCGCGGATTCCATTGAAGATGTTGGATGCTTTGTCATCTGTTCTAACTGCAAGACGATTGTTGAGACGTCGCGATCATTTTCTTCTCCTCGTTCAATATCGCGAACCATTTCTTCTAAAGCATCCGCTGCTTGGAATAACACATCGATCATTGCTGGCTGCAACGATAGCTCTTCTTTGCGTAAACCGTCAAGAACGTTCTCCATCGTGTGGGTGAGCTCAGTAATCGTTTTATATTCCATCGTCGCTGCCATACCTTTTAACGTATGGGCAGAGCGGAAGATCTCTTCAATATGTAGCAGAACCTCTTCTTCTTGCTCAAGTGCCAATAAATGCTGTTGCACATTTTGCAAATGTTCAAAGCTTTCTTCTATAAATAAATGTAAATACTCATGTTGAGCCATCCGTTCACCTCATTGCGGTAATTACTACTTAGTTCTTATATCGGTTTACCTAAACGATAGTTGATAGATAAACGTTATTCGCATTCTTTTCTCACGAAAAGAGCCCCAGATGAACAACGGTGTTCACCTGGAGCTCTTTCTTACATAAAGTATCGGCGATAAATCTGATCTCTATGTTGTTGGAACTGCTCTTCAATTTTCTGTTCTCTGTAAGCACGTTTCGTTTCGTCTTCTGAGTAGAAGCGTCGCTTAATTGTTACAGTAATGAGTAATAAATGAAAGCGCATCGTCAACTCCGCCTCCTCTCAACGTTCATTTTCTACGGCGATCTGTCCTCATTTGTTTTGCCCATTGTCAGTTTGATAAAGCTCTTTGTCATCGGGTGGTGCCTCCTTTCAAGTCATAAGTTGTTGTATATGAAAACGTTCAAATGAACGTTTCACACGAAAGTGAGTGTACGCTTCGACTTACATTTTTAGAAGCAAAATGAACACAAAAAGACCCCACAACATTTCTGCGTGAGGTCACAGCATACGTAATCAATGGTATTAAACGTACTAAGCAATTAGCACATACTACGATTGAACGGATTCCACACACATACAACTTGCTTATTCAATTGTTGACTGTTCTTCATTAGCGTTGTCATGTGTGCTCACCCTTTCATTATTTTCTGAATTTATTATATTCCAGAACGTTCTAGTTGTAAAGCCTTTTTGCTTTACACCATATTTTTACACAATTGTCGGACGATTTAGATCAAAGTGTACACCTTTTTTTCACGTACATCACTTGCTCGGCAATATTCGTGCAATGGTCTCCAATGCGTTCCAATGATCGAGCAATGTAAGCGAGTTGGATCACTGCACGTTCATCATGACCATTTAAGATGAACTCACGAATCGCTCTACCGTACAAATCATCTACTACGACGTCGCTCTGCTCGATTCGCACAACTCGTTCAAGATCGAGGTCATGAAAGGCTTCCATCGCTTCTTCTGCCATCGCAATACAATATTCACCCATTTCAAGTAAAATGCCTTTTTCATAGTCACTAAAATGAAACGGTGCGCGATGTAAATTAGACTTGGCGATTTCTACAGATAAATCACCAAGTCGTTCATAGTCAGCGGTCACTTTCATCATTGCGGTTAATGTGCGTAAATCAGTAGCGACCGGTTGTTGCGTGACGAGTACTTCTACAATCGCATCATTTATTGAAAGTTCATATTGATTAATTGTCGCATCTCGTTCAATCACTTGCTTGGATCGCTCCATGTCTTCATCATCAATCGCAATTAACGTTGACTTTAAAGATTGAAGCGATTCCATACCCATCTGATGCAACTCACGGTGCAAATGTGCAACTTTCTCAGCTAACATTGATCTTTGCATATCATTCTCTCCTTTTACCCGAAACGACCAGTAATGTAATCTTCCGTTTGCTGGGACTTTGGATTTTGAAATAACGCGTCTGTACGATTAAATTCAATGAGCTCACCCATAAGGAAAAAAAGCGGTGGAATCCGATATTCTAGCTGCTTGTTCCATTTGATGTGTGACGAGTACGACCGTGTATTTCTCCTTTAATTTGAGAATGAGTTCCTCTACTGCAATTGTAGAAAGAGGATCTAGTGCAGATGTCGGTTCGTCCATAAGCAAAATATCAGGTGATGTCGCAAGTGCCCGAGCGATACACAGCCTCTGTTGTTGTCCACCTGAGAGTCCAAGTGCAGATTCATGTAAGCGATCCTTTACTTCATCAAACAAATACGCATCTCGTAGCGTTTGCTCAACGATTTCTGGGATGTCTTTTTTTCTTTACACCATGAATCTTTGGTCCAAAAGCGACGTTTTCATAAATCGACTTCGGGAATGGCTTTGGCTTTTGGAACACCATGCCAACCTTTTGACGCAACTCTAGTGGATCGACATTTTCTTGAATCATATTCTTCCCGTTCCATTCAATCGTGCCGCTCCACGTAGCATTTGATGTTGTGCGTACCATCCCGTTCAAGGCTTTCAAAAATGTCGACTTCCCGCAACCAGAAGGACCAATTAACGCAGTTACTTCGTTCTTCTCAATCGTTAAATCAATCCCGTGAATGACTTGATGATCTCCATATGAAATACGTAAATCTTCAATTCGATAAGCGAAGCCTTGTAACGTTCCTGTTGTCATTGCGATTCCCCCTGGATTTTAGCCAAAACGACCAGAAATATAATCTTCACTACGCTTTTCTTTCGGGCTTTGGAAAAATGTCTTCGTATCAGTAAACTCGACAATTTCTCCTTGATAAAAGAATGCCGTATCGTCAGCGACTCGTGCCGCTTGTTGCAAGTTGTGTGTCACTAGCACAATCGTGTACTTTTCTTTTAGCTTTAAGAGAAGTTCTTCAATCTTTGCCGTTGCAATGGGGTCCAATGCTGACGCTGGCTCATCAAGCAGAAGAACGGATGGTTGAATCGCTAGTGTACGAGCAATACAAAGTCGTTGCTGCTGACCACCAGACAAACTTAGAGCAGATTCATGTAGACGGTCTTTCACTTCATCCCATAAACCGACTTGCTTTAAATATGTTTCTGCGTATTCTTCTCGTTTCGCCTTCGACTTAAGCCCATGTTCTTTTAACGGAAGCGTAAGGTTCTTTAAGATTGAATTTGGAAAAGGATTCGGACGCTGAAACACCATTCCAATTTCTTTACGCAGGGCGACCGGATCAACATTGGCATCTAATAAATTTACATCATCATAAAGAATATTTCCTTCAGCTTTAAAGCCTTTAATGCCGTCATTCATTCGGTTGATTGAACGAAGAAACGTTGACTTCCCACAACCAGAAGGACCGATTAATGCGGTAATGCTATGGCGTTTAATCGGCATGGATACATTCATAACCGCTTGTTTCGGGCCGTAGAAAATCGAAAGGTCCGTAACATCTAGACAGAGATCCACCTCTTGTTGCTCTTTTGGCCACTGCTGTTCAACTAACTCGCGTTCTAATACCGCTTGCATGACTTTTCCTCCTTTAAAGGCTTATTTTGCCGTTAACTTCTTATGAAGCCAGCTTCCAAATACCCGAGCACTAATGTTAAAGATGAGAATGACGGTTACTAGAACTGCCGCACCACCATCAGCAACATCTCTTAAGTCTGGAATAATTCCTTCTGAGTTTACTTTCCAAATGTGAACCGATAACGTTTCAGCTGGTCGCATAATGTTAAGTGGTGAATCTGAAGCAAATGGGTTCCAGTTTCCAAAATCGAGCTTCGGTGTTGTCATCCCCGCACTGTATAAGAGTGCTGCAGCTTCTCCGAATACAAGACCGCATGATAGGATAATACCTGTTAAAATTGACGGAAATGCACTCGGTAAAAGTACTGTAGTAATCGTACGCCAATGAGTATAGCCTAGCGCTAACCCACCTTCTTTTAATTCAAGGGGAACGGCTCTCAAAGCATTTTCACACGTACGAATCATAATTGGTAAGTTGAAAATGGTTAATGTTAACGCACCTGCTAGAATGCTATACCCCATTCCCGTCGCATTAACGAAGATGAGTAAACCAAACATTCCAAGTACGATCGACGGTAACGATGCTAATGTTTCAATACAGATACGAATAAATGCCGTAATGCGATTGTCTTTTGCATATTCGGCCATATAAATCCCACCAGCTAAACCGAGTGGAATTGTGAAAATCATCGTCCAAAGCAAGATGTAGAAGGAATTGAACAGTTGATCTTGGATTCCCCCGCCTGCTCTAAATGAACTTGATTTTGACGTTAAAAAGTCCCAGTTTACTTGTTGAATTCCAAGTGATAAAACGTAACCAAGTAACGCGGTTAAAATAATGACGATGATGGCAGCAAACATTGTCAGTACAACGGTCGCAGTTTTGTCTGCTAGCTTTCTACGCTGCATTACACTTTCCTCCTTGAAGCCAGATACCGAACAGTTAAGACGAGGATATAAGACATCACCATGAGCAATAGTCCGAGCGTCCAAAGCACATTGTTCTCTGCACTTCCAAACGTTGTATGGCCCATGTTCAGCGTGATAATCGTCGTCATCGTAGCTGCTGGATCTAATAGTGAGTCAGGTATAATTCGTGTGTTTCCGATTACCATCTGAATCGCCAGTGCTTCACCGATGGCACGAGCCATTCCTAGAATGACCGCGGTGAGTAATCCTGGGATCGCCGCTGGTAGTAGGACACGACGAATTGTTTGCCATCTCGTAGCTCCAAGAGCGTAAGAGGAATCTCTAAGACCATCTGGTAAGCTTTTAAGGCTATCTGCAGATAACGTTGTAACCGTCGGAAGAATCATGACCGATACAACAACAACCCCTGCGATTAAACTATAGCCTGAGCCGCCAAACGTATCACGAATCCACGGAACGAGTACGGTCAAACCAATATAGCCGTACACGACCGATGGAATTCCTACGAGTATTTCAATCACCGGTTGTAAAATACGCTTACCCCAACGTGGAGCAATTTCTGTCATAAATATTGCCGTACCAATTCCAAGAGGTGCAACGATAATGGCAGACAATAAGGTTACCGCAAGGGAACCGAAGATAAATGCTAATGCTCCATAACTCGGGTCAGCGCCTGAAGGATTCCAGTTTGCTGATGTGAAAAATTCTAAAGGATTGATGCCACTTACAAAGAACGATTGCAACCCGCGCTGAGTTAGAAAGAATGTAACCGCGAGGGTTGCAACAATCGTTATCGTTGCTGCTGTATAAACGATAATTTTACCTTTACGTTCTGATTGACGCTTTTGCCCTTTTCGCTGGGTGAGTAATCGCTCACTTGCTCGCCCCTGATCCATACGATATACCACCTGTTCTAATCAGAATTTCTACCTTAACCCCATTGCTTGATCTTTACTCTACAGGCGTTTCGTTGCCTTCAGCATCCCGTTCAACTTGCATTTCAGTTACAGAAATGTAACCTTGCTCAGGGATTAACGTGCTTTGAATCTCTTCTGAAAGAAGGTAATCTAAAAATTCCTTAACGAGACCGTCTGGCTCACCATTTGTATACGAGTGTTGGTACGCCCAAATTGGGAACTCCCCAGCTTGAACATTTTCTGCATTTGGCTCTACACCATCAATACTTAATGCTGCGACACTGTCGTCAATGTGAGAGAAGGCAAGATAACCAATTGCACCTTCAGTATCTGCTACGATTTGACGAACGGTGTTTGAAGAGTCTTCCGTGATTCCTTCAGCAGGTTCAGCACCTTCTAATGCATAATCAACGAACGTAGCTCTCGTACCTGATGAATCTGGGCGGTTTACGAGTGTAATATCAACGTCTTCTCCACCAACTTCAGACCAGTTTGTTACTTCGCCAGTCCATACATCAATCAGTTCATCTTGCGTTAAATCGTCAACACCCACTCCTGGGTTCGCAACAGCTCCCATACCAACGACTGCTACTCGGTGATCAACAAGGTCTTCATGTGGGATGTTGTCTTCTTCTTCAGCAAATAAATCCGAATTTCCAATATCAACTTGTCCTTGAGAAACTTGACTTAGCCCTGCTCCAGAGCCACCCGCTTGTACTTGGATATCAGCTTCTGTATTTACTTCTTCCATGTAAATCTCTGCAGCTGCTCCAATAAGTGGTTGCATTGCG
Organism: Geomicrobium sp. JCM 19055; assembly: GCF_000698185.1. Taxonomy (NCBI): domain Bacteria; kingdom Bacillati; phylum Bacillota; class Bacilli; order Caryophanales; genus Geomicrobium; species Geomicrobium sp. JCM 19055. The sequence continues at coordinate 84,683 of NZ_BAXL01000009.1, read as the reverse complement.
CTTGATCCTGCAAGTGTTACTGTACCGCTAGTAGCTGCACTTGCTTCTGTATCTGTCTCTGCATCAGTGTCGCTACCTCCGCTTGCTGCTTCATCAACCGTTTCATTACTTTCTTCGTCACCGTTACATGCGACAAGTGCAAATGTTAGCATAAGTCCTGAGAATGCAAATAGAGCTTTCTTTTTCATCGTTTCTCTTCCCCCTACAAGGCTTATTGATCTTTACAGCCTTACTATAGCGATTGGATGTTGAGGAGAAATGGATGATATGTAAAAAAACATTAAAGCTTTGTAAAGGTTATTCCGGGGTTTCAGGCGATTTATCGTTCTTTCCTCTATGTAGCAACACTTTAATTGTTAATCAATAACAAAATTCTAGATCAAAGCAAGGTCAAGAATTTAGAAATATAGCAAACCGTCATATTAAACTTCTCTATTAAACAAAAAAAAGAACCCCATTAAGGAGTTCTTTTTAAGTGCTTATGCTTCTTTAGGATAAACACTTACTTGCTTTTTCTTTTTACCAAGACGCTCGAATCTAACAACGCCGTCGATTTTAGCGAAGAGAGTATCGTCTCCACCTTTACCAACGTTCGTTCCTGGGTAGATCTTTGTTCCGCGTTGACGGACAAGGATTGAGCCGCCTGATACGTGTTGGCCATCGCCACGCTTTGTACCAAGGCGTTTTGAAATGGAATCACGACCGTTCTTCGTGCTCCCTACCCCTTTTTCTGAGCGAAAAATTGTAGGTTCATGTTTAGCATTTGTCTGCACCTCCCACGATTTCCGTAACATTTATAAAGTCCCCGTACGCAGCTTCGATATCTTTAAGCGCAATGACCATGCCTTCAAGAAGAAGTTGTCCATCTTCAAACGTTCGTCCTGACCAAGTCGATGGAATAGCTGCATAAATGTAGCCACCTTCATCACCTGCCGTCTTAACGTCCAATGGGGTGTCACATAGCGTTGCAATGGAATTAACGGCTCCAATTGCTACAGCAGAGACACCAGCACAAACGATATCTTCACCGTATTCGGCTGCGTTCGCATGACCACTTAATTCAAACGAGACTACTGTACGATCTTTATGATTTCGATGAATCGTTAATTCAATCATCGTTCTACTTAGACAGTGATGCTGTCAATCTTAACTTTCGTGTAAGGTTGACGGTGTCCTTGCTTACGACGATATCCTTTACGACGCTTAAACTTGTAGATCATAACCTTCTTGTTTTTACCTTGCTTCTCAACAGTTCCAGTTACTTTCGCGCCTTCAACGTAAGGAGCTCCTACTTTCGTATCGTCTCCACCTACAAAATAACACGGTCAAACGATACTGTTTCACCAGCGTCTTCAATAAGCTTCTCGATGAAGATCGTTTGACCTTCTTCTACCTTGATTTGCTTTCCGCCTGTTTCAATAATTGCGTACATGTACTGCACCTCCCGATTTCTAAGACTCGCCATCCAAGGTGTTCAACAAATGTGAACTTCGTACCCCTTCTGTGCGGTTGTAGTTTGGGGGTTCCAAACAACATAAAAATGTTACCATACCGATGCGCTACTGTCAATCATCATAAGGGTAATAATCCCTTCTCCAATCGACATTTCACTCCGATAATCATTGTACCAATAGCGCAACAGATCGTGCTCTTCAATTTGTATCCCTTTTTCTTTGATCATGTAAATCGTTTGCTTTTCTTTATAGAGCCGTTTTAACGCTTCTTGAATCGGCATGCTTTGAGAGACGTAACGAACGATTTGACCTTTTGGTGAACGTTGTTTCCGTACTCGTTCCAACAGAAAACGTTGATAACCAAACGGTTGTTGCTTCCACTCTAACACGTTTGCAAGTAGCAAGAAGCTAAGTACGAACCACAACTGTAAATGCATCGGAAAATAAATCACTGTGACGCTAGCACATACGACTAAAAAAACTTAAAGACAAGTAAAGCGACTGTTTCAAAGCGAGTCGATACGGTGAAAATTTCGCAAGCGCTAATTGCATCATGCGTCCACCATCCAGAGGTAAAATCGGCAATAAATTGAACAACAAAATCGTAAGGTTGTGCAAAATAAAAAGCGAATGATCCGCATAGGACCAAAACGGTAAATAAGAGTAGGCAAAGTAAGAAAGCAGCATTAGATGTAAATGCTGCACTGGTCCAGAAAGCGTGACAATAAACTCTTCACGGAAAGGCCGATTGCCATATTCTTCAGTTTCTAATACGCCCCCAAACGGTAGCAATTCCACTTTAACAATCCGCCATCCAAAATACTTTGCTGCAAGCGCATGACCGAGTTCATGACAGAAAATAATGCTAAAGAGCATGATTAACTCACGAAAATAACCCGTAGCCACCCCAAGACCAATGACGACCCAAAACAGTGGGTGTATGCGAATCCGTTTGAAAACATCAATCAAATGTCATCACTTCACTCGGGTCAATAAACTCATCATCACTACGTAACCCGAACATAAACTGGCCACCACCGTTATCGCTTGATACGGTTCCGATGGAGTCTCCAACCGCAACGTGATCATAAACGTGGACATCAATCGTCTGTAAAGACCCGTACATCGCTTCTGTACCGTCTTCATGTTGGATGACAATCGTTTGGCCGAACCCTTCATTCTCACCTGCCCGTATAACAACACCAGGTCTCACCGCTGTGACCGCTGCATTTTCCATCGTTTCAACAACAATGGCTTGCCCATTTTCAGAAAAGCTTTCCGTCACTTGAATTTCACCTGCCGCTGGCATCGCATATCCATCGAATGAAGGGTCTTCGTTTGTTACGTTCGGGTTTGCAGGAAGTAGTGCGAGCGGGTGACCAAATTGTTCTTCATACCATGAAGATACTGCTGCAAATTGAAACTCATCTTGATAGAGTGATAAAGCCGTTTGTTTCGTTTCGTTAAGTGAAGGGTGGTCGGCTTGAACAACAATCGCAGTAATTAAAAACAACCCGAGTGCTGCTACCCATTGAATAAAAAAACGTTGCTTTACCTTCTCTTTTTTCTTCTGTTTCGCTTCTGAAATTTCTTCATTGCGCCACATATAAAACTCAGGCTCGTGCTCATTCATCTCCTCACGACTCGGATAATACGAATAAAGCGGTAACTCTTTTTCATTATTTTTTTTAGGTTCTTGTGCTTTTTGAACCGTTGTTTCTCTTTTTCTTTTCTTTTCTGCCTCTTTTCGAATTCGATCTAATTGATCACCCATGTCTTACCTCCATTCCTAACGCTTGTACATTTAATTAAACGTATGAAGGATGGAAGCTAGATATGTTAACTGATGGAGCAAATCCTTAGATTTAATGACTCTAGTTGAAAACAACCATAAAAAAATCTGCTGAGAATAGTTCCCAGCAGACAAAATTTATGAGTTCGCTCGTAAGCCAAACAGTGATTTTAATTTTGCAAAGAAGCCTAACTTTTGTTGTTGTGACAACAAAGGCACAGACTCTCCAAGAATTCTTCTTGCGATGTTTCGGTACGCAAGTGAAGCAGAGGTATTTGGAGTGGTAGCTACAGGTTCACCACGATGAGAAGCCTTTAAAACATTCTCATCCTCAAAAACAACACCTAATAAATCCAATGAGAGTGTATCTACAACATCATCAACATCGAGTAGATCTTCACTTTCACTTGTTTTAGAAGCTTTACGAACCCGGTTGACGATAAGCATTGGCTTATCTAATTCTTGTTCAACTAGGCCAGTGACTCGGTCTGCATCTCGAACAGAAGGAATATCTGGTGTTGTGACAACGATCGCTCGATCTGCACCGGCAATGGCATTGCGAAACCCTTGTTCGATCCCTGCAGGGCAATCAATAATTAAATAATCGTAATCTGGCTTTAATTCATCTACGACTTGTTTCATTTGCTCTGGTGTGACCGATGATTTGTCCTTCGTTTGTGCAGCTGGCAACAAATGCAAGCAATTAAACCGCTTATCACGAATTAACGCTTGTCGTACTTCACATTTCCCTTCAAGCACATCCACAAGGTCATAAATAATACGATTCTCAAGCCCCATCACAACATCTAAATTACGTAGTCCAATATCTGTGTCGAGGAGGCACACTTGTTTTCCTTGTAGTGCCAATGCTGTTCCAATATTTGCTGACGTTGTTGTTTTGCCAACGCCGCCTTTCCCGGATGTTATAACAATTGCTTCTCCCACAGCATATCCTCCTAATCCATTTCATTTTTGCGATCACGTCTAAAAGCAGCAAGTCCGCTCATTGCGTGAAAAACAATGTCTTCTTCTTGATGTTCGATACACGCGTACTTCGGTTCAGTTTTCTTCATTTCTATTGAACGCTCTGCACGTGTGGCTTCGGTAAGATACAACCGATCGGCAATCGTAATTTGAGACGGCACCATCACAGATGCCGCTACGATCGCGTTTTCATTGCCATCAATACCCGCTCTTGCAATTCCTTTTAATGCACCTAAAACGTAAACGTCTCCTGCAGCTTCTACAGCTCCACCAGGATTCACATCTCCAAGAATTAGCAAGTCACCTTTCACCCTAAGTACTTGTCCAGAGCGTACGAGTCGAGTAAATGTCGTTAATTCTTGTTGTTCTTGTTGCTTTTTAGCTTCTTTTTTTCGTCATCACTTCGCTAATTAGCTCATCAACAACAATCGCTCCGGACTCTTCAATGATTTGTTGAATTTCACGCTGCTGCTCTTGTTCTAAGTATCGCTTACCTAAATGAACACGCACCGATACATCTTTATTCGGATCGAAAGCGGAATGGTTCTCCGTCAATTTCGATTTGAGTTCAGTAATCATCGCATCATAACCGCATTGATCATTCAGGTGTATGATGATTCCGTCCTTCGTTCCTTTTATCGTTACGTTTTGCTTTTGAACGCTTGTTTTCACCGTCTCACCCCGACCTAGTTTCCATTAGACTACAGAGTTCATCCGTAACTAATTCAACATTTATTATACGTTCTCCTGCTGACGATCGCGATCTTCGAGCATTAAGAAGAATTTACGAAGTGGGAGTATGAGTAATATCCCAAACGCCCCATTTAAAACAACCGAGGGCAGTAAACGGGTTGCAGCAAACTCTTCGAATGTCACTTGAGCAATTCCAGTCCACGTGTACATTAGATAGATTAATGATTCTAACGACGCCACAGCCACAACAACAATGAGCAATACGACAAATGGCCTTGATTGGACTGCACGAAAATTAAACCCTGCCATGTACCCAACGAGTGCATACGAAAACGTGTAAATACCAATGACCGTTGAATAAACGACATCTTGAAACAGTCCAAGACCCATTCCATAAAAGATCCCCGAACGTGAGCCACGATAGATCGAGATTAAAATGACCGTGACGAACGCAAATCGTGGCACCCAATGTAAATCTTGTTCCGTAGACGGCGGGAAGAAGACTTGAAACCAAGTTCCTTCAATGATGAAGAAGAATGCGACAAAAGCAGGAAGCAAGTAACGCATTAATCGTCACTCCCTTCGCTTTCATCTTCTTCCTCTTCTTGTTGTAGAAACTCTTCTTGAATCCCTTCAATATTATCAACATTACGTTCAATCACTAGGACATGATTCAAGTGGAAAAAGTCCGCAGACGGCTCGATGTACGCATTTTGTGTTAACCCGTATTCATCGACTTGTACGTCTACAATCTCACCAATCGGTAAGTCAGCAGGAAAGAGACCCCCAAGTCCAGAAGTACTAACAAACTGTCCTGGCTCTAATTCATTTTCTGAGTCTACTTTTTGTAAAACAAGAAGATCTTGGTCCACGTCCCAACCTTCAATAAAACCGACAGCCGGGTCGCCTTCTTCCGAGCTCACTTTAGCAGACACCCGATTTGTTCGTTCTCCATCACTCAATAGTTGAACTTGTGATGTGAACGCACTCGTATATTGAACCCTACCAATTAAACCTTCTTCGGTGATGACCGCCATGTCCGTTTCGACACCGTGTTGCGTTCCTCGGTTAATACCAATCGTTTCTGTCCATCGATCTGGCTGACGATCAATGACAAGTGCTGGAATCGTATCAAATGAACTCAAACTTTCCATGCCTTCATAAAGGCTTGTTAAACTATCGTTCTCTTCGCGTAATCCATCTACTTCAGAACGTAACATCGCATAGTCATTCAATTGACCTTTTAGTCGTTCGTTTTCTTCATGAACGTTTAAGATATTAACAAAATCATCATAAATATCCCGAACAAAATAAGCCGGACGTTGAAACACAGATTGTACAACACCAACAGAATCACGCATGATTTGTTCAGGAATGGTCGCCTGCTCACGTTCTCTCATCGTAAGACCAACTAAAATAACGAGAATAATGATGCCGACCATAAGTAAAATTAATCGTTTGTTAGAAAAAAAATGGGGCATGCAAGACACCTTCTACTCTCGCAACTAGAGCAAACCCATGCTCCGTTCACTATAGTAACTGTTTCAATCAATCCTGAATAGACGTAGACATCCGTCGATGTGACGAATGTCTCAGTCTTAGAAATGCATTACCAATTGCGTTACTCGTTTTATTTACGGTTAGAACGAGCTGTGATTCCTGCTCTTGATCTGAACAAGTGCAAATTCTCAAGTGCTCGACCTGTTCCAAGTGCTACGCAATCCAACGGTTCTTCTGCCACTAGGACTGGCATGTTCGTCTCTTCACCAAGACGCTTATCTAGGCCTTCTAAAAGCGCCCCGCCTCCTGTGAGTACAATTCCACGGTCCATAATGTCTGCCGCAAGTTCAGGTGGCGTACGTTCTAGTGTTGATTTAACCGTCTCAATAATGGTTGTAATTGTATCTTCTAATGCTTGTGCTACTTCATCTGCATCGATTGAGATCGTTTTTGGAAGTCCAGTAACAAGGTCACGACCGCGAATATCCATTGATTCCATCTCTTCTTGCTTCTCAGCAGAACCGATTTCCATCTTAAGTGCTTCAGACGTACGCTCTCCAATCATCAGGTTGTATGACTTCTTAATGTATTGGATGATCGACTCATCCATCTCATCACCTGCAACACGGATTGATTGGCTCGTAACAATACCGCCTAAAGAAATAATGGCAACTTCAGTCGTACCTCCACCGATGTCTACAACCATACTACCTGTTGGTTCCCAAACAGGTAAGTCCGCACCAATTGCTGCTGCAAACGGCTCTTCAATTGTATAAGCTTCACGAGCACCTGCTTGTTTTGTCGCATCCTCAACGGCACGCTTTTCAACCGCTGTAATTCCAGATGGCACACATACCATGACATTTGGTTTACGAGTGAAGATTGAACGATTCTTTTGTGCTTGTCGAATGAAGTATTTCATCATCGTTGCTGTTGTATCAAAATCAGCAATTACACCGTCTTTCATCGGGCGAATTGCGACAATATTCCCAGGCGTACGACCGATCATATTCTTTGCGTCGTTTCCTACCGCTTCAATTTGTTGATTGTCCGATCTTGTTGCCACAACCGAAGGTTCTCGGACGACAACCCCTTTTCCTTTTACGTATACGAGTGTATTTGCAGTTCCTAAGTCAATGCCTAAATCCTTTGAAAAACCACCAAACATCTATGTATCTCCCTTCATTACCTTCACTATACTTAATCGTTTTTTATTTTCAGTTCGTTACATTTTCACTAAAAAAAAGCACTTCAACGCGAAGCAAAGCAATTAAACTATCTAAATTTCCCTTACTTATTATACGCAACTTTACTCTAAAAACATAGTTGAAAAAAATTGCTTTCGCAAATTTCCTCAATTCGTCACAAACATTGTCATTATGCAAGGTCATTTACAGGACTTTTGCAACTTTGTTTGCGAATACTTTATCTATCGTAACAAATAACCCGCCCTTTTCGATAGCAAAAAGGGCGGGTTATATTAGATAACTTCCAATTCACGTAAACTTACGTATTTATGATCACCAATGACGATGTGATCAAGCAATTCAATTCCTAATAATTGGCCACATTCAAACAGTCGCCTTGTGACAGCTTTATCTTCTTCACTCGGCTCAGGGTCGCCTGAAGGATGATTGTGTAGGGCAATGACCGATGCAGCAGAGCGACGAATCGCCTCTTTAAACACTTCTCTAGGGTGAACGATGGAACTGTTGAGAGAGCCAATGAACAACGTCTGTTTGTGAATGACTTGATTTTTCGTATTTAAGTAGATTGCCACGAAATGCTCTTGCTTTAAGAACCGCAAATCTTCCATCACAAGATCTACAGCGTCATTTGGACTACTAATAATCACACGACTTTTGTCACTTGTCGTATGAATTCGTTTACCAAGTTCCAATACTGCACGGATTTCAATCGCTTTTACCCGACCGATCCCTTTGATCGCTTGTAACTCTTCCAAAGTCGCTTCCTTCAATGGTAACAATCCACCAAATGCCGTTAAAATTCGTTGACTAAGTTCTATTACTGACTCTTGTCGACTACCTGTTCTAAGGAGGATTGCTAACAACTCTACATTCGAAAGCTTATCAGCACCTTCTAGTAGTAAGCGCTCACGAGGGCGCTCGTCATTCGGCATGTTCATGATTGGAAGATGCAACACAACACCTCTTTTTTTACTCGTCTTGTGCCCACGTTGGTACAACGCCAAACGTTTGTAGTTCCTTGTATACACGTGAAAGCGGGAGTCCTACTACGTTATAATAATCGCCTTCAATTCGATCAATGAACAACGCGGCATATCCATTGATTCCATAGGCCCCAGCTTTATCGTAAGGTTCTTTCGTATTCGTGTAATGGTTTACTTCTACTTCTGTTAATAGTTTGAAATGCACAATCGTCTCCACACTAAATTGCACATGTGTTAAGAAGCTTCCAATGTATACACCTGTCACAACACGGTGTGTACTGCCTGACAATGTGCGTAACATTTGTTTTGCTTCTTCTTTCGTTTTTGGTTTCCCGAGCATTTTGCCACCGTCAACAATCGTATCAGCAGTCAGAATCACTTCGTTTTCTTTTAACGCATCTCGCTGGGCAACCGCTTTTTCTTTCGCTAACCGAACCGCTTTTTCGTTTGAAGAAGATGTATCATCAAAACATTCTTTTACACTACGCGTACGGATCTCAAATTCGTAGCCCATTTCTTCAAGCAATTGAATTCTTCTTGGTGACTTCGAGGCAAGAATTAACTTCATCTTGTACTCCTTTTTCTTTCTATTATCTCAGCTTAAAGACTTGAAAGCCATCCATCGAAATTCACGACCGTTTGCATCCAAGCATCTTCTTGCTCCGCATTCTCAAGTGCGCCTGATAACGATTCGTAAAGCGCGGTGCCTTCTTCACTGGATTGGAGTACGGATTGTGATTGTTCTGTCATTGAAGAATTAATCTCTGAACTTGTTAATGCTTGTTCAATAATTTGCTTTACTTCTTCTGCCGCTTGTTGTTGTTCTTCTTCCGCATTTGTGCTTTGAAGATCGAGCGACTTTACAAAAACATCAAGTCCGTCAGCTTCAAACGCTGGTAAATATTCATCTGCCGCTTGTCCAGAAGCCGCGACCGCTACATATAAAAACACATGTTCACTTGATGCTGGGGCATGTAGCACACTTGAATAGCCTTCACTTTCAAGTTGTTGTTGTGAACTTTGTCCCGCTTCAGCTGTTGAAAACGCACCAGCTTGTACGACATCAACCGATAGTTGAACGTCTTGATCACTGACTGATTGCTCCGTTGCTTGTACAGGAGCTGACTCTTCTTCGTTACTTAACATCCATTGCTCTGCAGAATCTGTTGGCGAAGAAGTTGTCACAACTTGCAACAGCGGCAACCCAAACAGAGAACCGATGGCGAGCGCTAATACGATCAACCCTGTCATCTTAATATGTTGAAAAGGAATCGTCATTTTGTTCCTTTTCTTCGGGAAATTGAACTTCCTTTTTTTTATGAAACGGTAATCCTGGTGCCTTTTTCATCGACACCGTGTCGTAATGATTCCCTTCGAGTTGTTCCCATTCTTTTCTCTTCTCTTGAACGTTAATCGTCTCGTTGTGCAAGGCACTTTGATCTTCTACTACATCTGCTTCTTTGTTTAGATCGTCCGTTTTATTTGCTTCTTTACTGTCTGTTTCTAATGTTCCTTCATTGTCTGCTTCTGTTGCTTCTTCATAGCCTTCTTGATGTTCCTGCACGTCTTTTTGTTGTTCTTTTTCTACTTCATTTGTTTCTTCTTGACTGTGTTCTTGCTCTTTTGAAGTTCGTTGATCGTCATTATTTTGTGGAAATTTGAATGTCATGCGATTGTTTTCTCGTTCCAAGTGACATTCCCCCATGTCGGTAATAGAATAGGCTTACCGTATCATAGGTGAAAATCAAACGTTGATGATTCCTGTCAGTCACTTTGATTGTTTTGTCGACATGATTAGCGTTAATAACCTAAAAACAACCCTTGAATTGAAACTGTAAATAAAGTTGCTAGTGCAATCCAAGGTGCAAAAGGAAAGGGTGTTTTCCGCTTTTTAATGACGAGCAACCCGTATACCGAACCGAACAACGTTGCCAGCATGAACATGAATAGAAAATGGGTACTACCGAGCGCAATTGCAAGCACCGTAAACAACTTCACATCCCCACCACCGATTCCTCCATTAGAAAGAACCATGATTACCCACAAACCAACAAATACGAAGAAGGCTAATATGAATGGATCTCCGAAAAACGGAAATGGGTCCAAGAAGCTTCGATGTAAAAGAAAATAACAGAAGAATAGGAATAAAATCTGATTAGGTATCATCATTTTGTAAAGATCTGTTACGGTAACAAGAATACAAAGTGAGAAGAGAAGTAAGAGAAACATAAAGTGAGGAAGTGATTGTTGGAGAACAAACGCAAGGACAAACAAAATCGCGGTCGTGCATTCAATGAGGGGATAGCGGATTGAAATGATCGCTTTGCATTGTGTACATTTCCCACGTTGCCATACATAGGAACCTAGCGGAATTAACTCATTCCACCGAAGTGTGTGTAAACAATGGCGACAATGTGATCTTGGGGTGATGATCGATTCGTCGTTTGGAACCCTTGTTGCAACAACTGTAAAGAATGAACCAAATACTAATCCAACTACGAATAAAACGAAGACAACGACCAAAGCTTCTAACCTTTCTTTCTGTAAACAACCTAAGCATACACCACTTATAAATAAAAATTCGCCGTCGAAGAAAAAAAATCCCTTCTCATTCGACGGCGAATTTCAGAAAAAAAGCTCGAACTTCAGAAATTAAAAACAACGAACCGACAACAACGATCACATCTTGATCATCTGCTTCTCGTAACATTTCTTGAACAGCTTTATGGTTATTCATTTCCGCACAGGCATCAAACGACACTTGTTCAATGATCACTTTGGGATCCATTGCCCTCACATGATCAAAAGACGTAAACGTCACCGATGCAGGCTGTAACGCAATTAGTGGCTCCAGCATTTGTTGAATGTCTTTCTCTATGGTCATAGCTACGATCAAATGGAGCTTACGACCTTGAACGATCGTTTGTAAATACGACGACAAGCGTTCAATCCCTTCTGGATTGTGCGCACCGTCTAGCAATACTCTAGGATTTGAACGGACTAATTCTAAGCGACCTGGCCAAAACGCAAGTTCTAATCCTTTACGAACCTCATCTTCATTTACGAGATACTTGAATGATGAGAGCTCTTCTACAATTCGAATTGCAAGAAGTGCATTATCGACTTGATGAGCCCCGCGCATACGAATGGTAAGATCCGAATACGTCGACTGCTTCGTGATGACGCTAAATGTTGATCCTTCTTCATCTAGCTTTACAATGTGTACATTCAACTCATCGTGAACAATAGTGATCGGTGCCTTTTTTTTCTTGAGCAATTCTTCGAATAACACGAAGTGCTTCATCGTTGGCAACGGTCGTTACGATTGGAACGTTTTGTTTAATAATGCCAGCCTTCTCAAACGCAATATCCTCAATCGTATTGCCTAAAATGTGCATATGATCTTGTCCGACATTTGTGATGGCTGAGACGAGCGGATGAATGACGTTCGTTGAATCAAGTCGCCCCCCAAGTCCAACTTCAAAGATCACAAGATCAAGCTCCTTACCATTCGCAAAATGAACCATCGCAATGAGCGTCAAAATCTCAAATTCCGTTGCCGGACCGTAAGGATGATTCACTCGCTCAAGTGCTTCTCTTACTGAAGTCGCAGCAACTTTAAACTCTTCTTCAGAAATTGGGGTTCCGTTTATGCTAATCCGCTCTTCAAATTGGACAACGTAAGGGGACGTAAATGTCCCCACGTTGTATCCAGCTTGTTGCATGATTTGGCGCACATACGTAACAGTCGAACCTTTCCCGTTCGTTCCTCCAATATGAATGCTATTGATGGCACGTTCGGGATGCCCGAGATGTTCAAGCACTGCTTCAATTCGTTCAAGACCTGGTTTTATTCCGTAATTGCGATGACTCAAGAGCCATGCCATGGCCTCTGAAAAATTGTTCATGAACACGTTGACTCCTTTAATTACTTGAGTTTCGCGATTTCTTCTAGTCGCTCGTCTACTTTTTCACGTTTCATTTGATAGTCAGTGAGCTTCTCTTTTTCTGCTTCAACAATCGAATCAGGAGCGTTGCTTACGAATTTCTCATTCGATAACTTGCCTTCTAAGCGTTTAACTTCTCCGTCTAACTTCTTCTTTTCGCCTTTTAATCGATCAAGTTCTGCTTCTACATCAATCAAGCCTGCAAGAGGAATGTAGATCTCAACCCCTGTTAACACGTGTGATACAGCTTGGTCTGGTTCACTTAAATGTTCATCGATTACAAGCGTTTCCGGACTACAGAAATGCTCAAGATAATGTTTCCCACGAAGAAGTTGCTCACTCGCTTCTGTTGTCGTAGGCTTCATGTGAAGTGGAATTGGCTTTCTCGGTGCAACATCCATTTCTTGACGAGTGTTACGGATGGTACGGATGACAGCTTGGTACATTTCCATATCTGAAAACGCCTGCTCATCTTGCCACTTCTCTTCCACTTGTGGCCACGCTGCGATCGTAATTGACTCGCCTTCATGCGGTAAGTGTTGCCAAATCTCTTCTGTAATGAACGGCATAAATGGGTGTAAGAGGCGCAACGTTTGGTCTAGAACGTGTGCAAGAACAGACTTTGTCGTGTTTTGCTCTTGTTCATCTTCACCGTAAAGAGGTAATTTCGCCATCTCAATATACCAATCGCACACATCATCCCAAATAAAGTTGTAAAGAAGTTTACCAGCTTCACCAAATTCATAGCGATCCATTAATCTCGTAACTGACGAAATTGTTTTTTGGAGTTTCGCTAAAATCCAACGATCATGAGCCGCTGTAACAGTGCTCAAATCAATATCTTCTTTTTTGAACCCTTCCATATTCATAAGGGCAAAACGAGATGCATTCCAAATCTTATTTCCGAAGTTCCAGTTTGCTGTAACTTTGTCCCATTGGAATTTCAAGTCGTTACCAGGCGTTGTTCCCGTTGCAAGTGTGAAGCGAAGCGCATCAGCACCGTACTTCTCAACAACATCCATCGGATCGACACCATTGCCTAGTGATTTACTCATCTTACGACCTTCTGAATCACGCACAAGTCCGTGAATTAACACGTCTTTAAATGGACGCTCACCTGTAAATTCAATGCCTTGGAAAATCATTCGAGATACCCAGAAGAAGATGATGTCATACCCTGTAACAAGAACGTTTGTCGGGTAAAAACGCTTAAAGTCATCTGCTTCTGCATTAGGCCAACCCATTGTTGAAAATGGCCACAATGCTGAACTGAACACGTGTCTAATACGTCTTCATCTTGTGTCCAGTTTTCAAGGTCTTTCGGCGCTTCCTTCCCTACGTACAATTCTCCTGTTTCATTGTGATACCAAGCAGGAATTTGGTGCCCCCACCACAATTGACGAGAGATACACCAGTCACGAATGTTATCGAGCCACTGCAAATACGTACGCTCAAAACGTTCAGGAACGAATGTTACTTTATCTTCTTTTGATTGAAGCGCAATGGCTTCTTTCGCAAGTGGTTTCATATCAACAAACCATTGCGTCGATAAATACGGCTCCACAACTGCACCACTACGCTCAGAATGTCCAACTGAGTGAACGTGCGTTCAATGTCAAAAAGCACCCCAGATTCTTGTAAATCAGCAACGATTTTCTTACGACACTCAAAGCGATCAAGTCCTTGATATTCGCCAGCGTTTTCGTTCATCTTTCCTGCCTCATCCATGACGAGTACTCGTGGAAGTTCATGACGGTTACCGATTTCAAAGTCATTCGGATCATGCGCTGGTGTAATCTTAACAGCACCTGAACCAAATTCACGATCAACATACTCATCAGCCACAATTGGAATCTCACGTCCAACAATCGGGAGAATGACCGTCTTTCCGATAAGATGTTGATAACGCTCATCTTTCGGGTGAACCGCAACCGCTGTATCACCGAGCATCGTCTCAGGACGTGTAGTGGCTACTTCAATATGCCCGTCTTCGTCTTTTAACGGGTAACGCATATGATAAAACGCGCCTTCGACTTCTTTGTATTCTACTTCAATGTCAGACAAAGCCGTTTGTGCAGCTGGGTCCCAGTTAATAATGTATTTCCCGCGATAGATCAAGCCTTTTTCGTAAAGACGAACAAATACTTCTTTGACCGCGTCAGACAAGCCATCATCAAGTGTGAAGCGCTCTTTCGTGTAATCAAGAGACAGACCGAGCGTCGCCCACTGTTCACGAATAAACTCCGCATACTCATCTTTCCATTGCCAAGACACATCTAGGAACTTCTCACGCCCTAATTCTCGTCTAGAACGCCCTTCTTCTTTTAATTTCGCTTCGACTTTTGCTTGCGTTGCGATCCCTGCATGGTCCATGCCTGGCAACCATAACATGTCGCGACCTTCCATTCGCTTTTGTCTAGCGATAATGTCTTGAAGCGTAACGTCCCAAGCATGTCCAAGGTGCAACCGCCCCGTTACGTTTGGCGGCGGAATCACGATTGAGTGAGGCTCACCCTTATGTTCTCCTTCTTTTGATGCTTCAAAGTAGCCGTTGTTAATCCAATACGGATACCATTTCGATTCGGTTTGTTTCGGATCATATTTCGTGTCTAAATTGTTCGCCATTGTATTTCCTCCTTATTAAATTCAATAAAAAAACACTTCTCCTTAGGCAAAGGACGAAGTGTTCGCGGTACCACCTTTGTTTATGAACGATAAATCACTCATACACTCATTAAGAACTATAACGTAAGTTAACGTCTTCTCCTACTCTTGTTCAGAGAAGAATGCTCATGGGCGACTTCTGCACGTCTCCTAGTCAAAGAACCTTTCAGCCAAGGGTTCTCTCTCTGGATGAGGATTCCTGCATACTACTCCCAATCTTTGCATGTAATAGAATATCTTCTGTTATTGTACCGACTGCTCTAACATCCGTCAATACTGACCGTAAGAACGAAAAGGGGTGTTTATTTTGCCACGTTATTACGATCCTCCGCCCCACTATCCATATGGGAAAAAGAAGCGTCCCCATTGGGTATACAAATGGCGAGCGGCCGCTTTACAAATCTTATTACCGATCATCTGCTTTCAACTGTTACGTTTGTTGTTTTTTCCTACATTCTTCGATGTATTCATTCTCATTATCTTGATCTGTATGTTCTGGTATTTCCAAAAGTAACATCGTTCATACACGACAAAAAAGCAGCCACGAGGCTTAGGTTGAACTTTGCCTCATGGCTGCTTCTTGGTCTTCTTTAAAACGTACCATCTCAGATAAATAGCGAAGTGTATTTAACTTCACTTCCAACATCGCTGTCCACTGGTGTTCTGCATAGCGATTTGGATTCGTTCGATACAACTCAACAAACTCAATGACCGGGGTTGGCGTTAACATTAACGCTTTCAACAAAGACGTATCTGCCTCTCGCCAAACAGGACCATACGCTTCATACGTTCCGAAAATAGCTTGCTGGTCTAACGCATGAAATGGTTGGTTCCTTGCAATGTCTTGGTAAAAGTAAGCCAAGTCATAAGCCATATGATTCGGACCGCTTTCTTCCCAATTTGTCCACCACGCATTTCCATCTGCTGCAATAATACCATGGTCGAGTGAAGGCTGACCGTGACAGAATACGAAGCGATAACTGCCTTGGTCTTTCACGTGACGTACCCATTGCTGAAATCCAGTTCTACCCGCTTGAAACATTCGCTCTAAAAAAGGACCTGCATGGAGAAAAGTCATCGTAAACGGGGAGAGAAAGCGTACTTGTTCCATTTGATCTGCCATCTGTTCCATCGTTAAGCGCTGTTGATTCCAAAGCAGATCGACTTCTTGTGCGTATTCAGTCATCGCTTCTTCTTCAATAGCTTGCTCATTTTCGGAGAGCTTGTGATTTGCCGCTAAAATCGCGAGCAATCGCAACTCTTTAGACGGGGGAGATGTTAGCACTTGCTCCTCAACCCACGGTTCAAGATAATAGTCGGCACCTTCATGTTCAAAAATCGGAAAATCCCCTCTCGTGCCCGTCATGAGGGGGATAATTCCTTGAATACCAGCACGTTCTCCGTACCGTAAATGATGCAAAAACGTATCACGTTCTGAAACGGTGCGTTGCCAACGTTTCATTGCCATCGGTCCTTCAGGATGGTCGACTTTAATTACACGTTCACTCACCCAAGACCAATCACTCTTATCATTGGCAATCGCACGAACCGCTTCAGACCAATTCGGCTCAATCATGTTTCACTTGCACCGGGATGTATATGATTTCTCCTGCTTCTACATGATTTAAATCCATGTTATTCCAACGGAGAAGTTGTTGTACTGACAACCCGTAGCGTTCAGCAATCGTGTCAAGCGACTCATTTTCTTGAATGATGCACATTTTCATTTTCGTGAACGTTTCCCGATCACCTTTGTCTAACATCTCTGTCAAATACAGTGCGTTTTCTCGCTTCTTTTCTTTTACTGGCTTTTCAGCTTTGGGAGCTTCGTGCTCTTCTTCAACTTCATCTCTGTCTTCATCGTCTGTCAGATGAACATTTTCATCTTCCAATGCTTCTTCATACGCTTCACTTAACGCATAAGTTGCATCATCCGTTTCTTCCTCTCGTTGATGCAAGCGCACTGGAAACGACGTGTCTGAGTCTACTTCTTGCTCGACTTGATGAACATACGTATCTTCATGTTCCTCTTCAGAAACGATATGATCATCTTCAAGCTCTTCATCAACGTCGGCCGCTGTTTCTAATTCAGAGTCATCATCATACGACTCCTCTTCATAAGCTCGATACGTTTCTTCGGCCTCAGTCTCTTCTTCAAATTCATACTCTTCTTCCTCTACCTCTTCATCCGCTTCACGTGTTGCTTCAGTTTCGGTATCCGGAATTTTAACTTCGTGACTAAAGGTTGGAAATGGTTCAGGTGGATCGGCAATCGTTTTCTCCGCTTGATGCGTTTCTTGCAAATCTTTCATGCCACTAATCGTCACGTCTGCCGCCAGTTGGATACAACTAGGCTCAGGCAAATCATAATCAAAGCTATCCACTTGAACATAAATCTCATCCACACTTTGAATACGATTAAGTGGAATTGACACTTCAATCGGGAAGAAATGTTTTAACTCCCGTTCGCCATTTTCTGTCGTTCGGACGCTATCAATTCGATGAGGCTTTCCGCCACCATCATAATCTTGAAACACTTCTTCTTGCTCAAACGGAACATATTGCCCAAATAAATGCAAACCACCTTTAATGCTCACCTGATGCTCATCTTCCTCGATGAGAAGCTCTGGCTCCAGTTCCAGACCCAAAATCGTCTGAATCCTCTCTCCTTGATCAAGCCAGACTGATTCCTCTAGATTAAATGTTAGCGCAGAAGGCTGTTCTTGGGTCACAGACCGTTCCCCCTTTATCATAGAGTTGTTTGAAAAACCTACAACCATAGAAGACTATCCACGATGCTTACGTGCAGATTTTTTTGCGTACGCTATCAACGTATGAATCCAAACAGCAAAGTATTCGAGTTACTCTACAATAATGTCTATGCAAAAGACTCTCACTTCATACGATCCCATTCAAGAATAACGAACGAAAGGTCGAATTAAATCAGGAGTCCGTTTCTTTTTTAATAATCTATACTAGTGCCATGATTCCACTGCAGGCGGACGCTTGCACCCTTGGCACAAGTGCAACATCAGTGACTGTTACACAGTCACTGTGTTTTCTATGCCGCGGAGGAGCGTTCGAGCCTCCTCAGGCTTCGCCTTGCGGGGTCTCGACTCGCCCCTTCTTCCGCAGGCGTCACCGCCTTCCGTTCCAATCTGGGATATTCGTTATAAGGGGGCGATGCCGCATACAAAATCACACGGCAACCTTATAAAACGGAAGCGAAATTCATTCTTTTCAGTAATCTCACATCCGTTTTTTTTATTTACTTTTGTTTTCTTAGAAGCAAAACAGAAGTTTTTCAATGGCTTCTTTCATACGAACCAACCATTTTCTAAACT
The DNA here is from genome assembly GCF_000698185.1 of Geomicrobium sp. JCM 19055. Classification (NCBI taxonomy): domain Bacteria; kingdom Bacillati; phylum Bacillota; class Bacilli; order Caryophanales; genus Geomicrobium; species Geomicrobium sp. JCM 19055. Next base: position 66,114 of record NZ_BAXL01000009.1, on the reverse strand, counting down.
CACTTGCTATAAATCAAATGTGATTTTCATCAATAGATCTACTCTTATTCAACCACACCGTTTACACCCCTCATTCATCAAAAAAACCCGCCATCTGAGTAGACTCATGGCGGGTTACGTTTATTATCCTTTAATACGCGCAAAGACGCGTTTTGCGGCTTCGATCGTTTCTTCAATCATCTCATCTGTGTGTTTCGTACTTAGGAACATCCCTTCAAATTGTGAAGGTGCAATTGAAATTCCTTCTTGCATCATTTCTCTAAAGTATGCGGCGAACAGATCAAGGTCTGCTGTTTTAGCAGATGGGAAATCTCTTACGTGTTCGTTTGTAAAGAACAAGCCGACCATCGAGCCTGCACGGTTGAATGTATGTGGGATGTCATACATTTTGGCTGCTTCTGAGATTCCTTCTTCAAGACGCTTTCCTTGGCGTTCAAACGTCTCATAATCAGCTTCTGTTACTTGTGATAGTGTTTCATACCCTGCAGTCATTGCAAGCGGATTGCCTGATAATGTTCCTGCTTGGTAAATCGGACCGCTCGGTGCGATTTGCTCCATCACATCTTTACGTCCACCAAAGGCACCTACTGGTAAGCCACCACCGATGACTTTTCCGAGCGTTGTAAGGTCAGGTGTCACACCGAACTTTCCTTGTGCACAGTTGTAACCGGTACGAAAACCTGACATAACTTCATCAAAGATCAACAGACTACTATACTCAGTTGTTATGTCACGAACACCTTGTAAAAAGCCGTCTTCTGGAAGAACAACACCCATATTCCCAGCAACTGGCTCCAAAATAACGGCTGCAATATCATCACCGTATTTTTCAAAAACAAGCTTTAAGCTATCTAGATCATTATAAGGAACCGTTAATGTGTTTGATGCCGTTCCTTCTGGAACACCAGGACTATCTGGTAAACCGAGTGTAGCCACACCTGAACCAGCTTTAATTAACAATGAATCGCCGTGACCGTGGTAATTGCCTTCCATTTTGACGATCTTACTACGTCCAGTAAAACCTCTAGCAAGACGCAATGCACTCATCGTTGCTTCTGTACCAGAGTTTACGAAACGTACCATTCAACAGACGGCACGCGGTCAATGACGAGGTTCGCTAGTTTGATTTCCATTTCGTGGGACGCACCAAAGCTTGTCCCAAGTTCAGTTGTTTCTTTTAAACGTTCTACGACTTGTTCATCTGCATGACCTAAAATGAGCGGTCCCCATGACAATACGTAATCAATGTACGTGTTATCATCTTGGTCTGTAATGTAAGCACCTGAGCCTTTCTTCATGTATAGACCGTGATCCATCCCTACAGAGCTATACGCACGAACAGGGCTACTTACACCTCCTGGCATGAGTGGCTTTGCTTGTTGAAATAATGATTGTGATTGGTCAAACGTACGCATTAGTGACGTCCCCTTTCTGCATCTTCATTGATCCAGTTTGCTACATCTTTGGCAAAGTACGTAATGATTAAATCTGCTCCTGCACGCTTCATGCTCGTTAACTTCTCTTGAACCGTTTCTTTTTCGTCAACCCATCCATTTGCGGAGGCTGCTTTAATCATCGAATATTCACCAGATACGTTGTAGGCAACCACTGGAAGTAAACTTTCGTTTTTAACGTCTCGCATAATATCTAGGTAAGAGAGCGCTGGTTTAACAATTAAAAAGTCTGCACCTTCTTGAATGTCTGAACGGGCTTCACGAAGCGCCTCCATTCGGTTTGCAGGATCCATTTGATACGTTTTACGATCACCAAATTGAGGTGTACTATGAGCTGCATCACGGAACGGACCGTAAAATGCTGACGCATATTTTACAGCGTAAGACATAATCGGCGTGTTGCTAAATCCAGCTTCATCTAAGCCGTGTCGAATTGAAGCAACAAAGCGTCCATCATGTTCGAAGGAGCAATCACATCTGCGCCTGCTCGCGCCTGAGAAACCGCCGTTTTAACGAGAAGAGAAAGGGATTGATCGTTCTCGATCGTTCCGTCTTGGATCACACCACAATGACCGTGATCTGTGTACTGACATAAACATGTGTCGGCAATAACGACGAGTTGCGGGTGATTGGCTTTCACTTGGCGAATCGCTTGCTGCACAATCCCTTCTTCTGCATAAGCTTGTGTACCAACGTCGTCTTTATGCTTTGGCACACCGAACAAAATGATCGACTCAATGCCAAGACTGACGATCTGGTCAATCTCATCATCTAATAAGTCTAATGAATAGTGAAACACACCTGGCATTGAAGGTACTTCTTTTTTATAATTCTGACCTTCCACGACAAAAAGTGGATAGATCAAGTCTTCTTTCGAAAGCTTTGTTTCTCGTACTAAGTTACGCATACTGTGACTGCCACGAAGTCTTCGGTGGCGGTTAAATGCTTGTTGAGACATTGCGCTTCACCTCGTTATAAGTATTGATCAATGGCTTCTGCTAAATGTTGAAATGTATATTCACTCGGAGCAATGAGTTGTTTAAACTCACAATGCCTGGCTTCTCGTTTTGTAATCGGTCCGATGACAAAAGCTTGGCGCTTACTGTTCGTTTTTTTCCCTTGCAAAGCTATGATAAGCCTTCACCGCACTCGGACTCGTAAACACCATGGGTAGATTGGGTTATTCAGCATACTAAGCTGATCTCGAGTTAAATTCGTACTTGGTATGGTTTCATAAAACGCGTGTACGTCTACACGTGCACCTAATCCAGTCAGCTTGGTTTCTAGAAGATCGCGAGATTGTTTGCTGTTTGGAATTAGAACCCGGTCGCCCTTCTTAACACGTGGCTCTAACTCCTCGTACAAGCTTTCTGCAGTGAACCTTTGCTCAGGGTTAATCAAAACGGGATAGTCATAGTGCTTTGCTACATCTGCCGTCTTCTTACCGACTGTTGCAACCTTCACTGAAGACGGGAAATGTGTAGCTTTGTAATGGTCATGAAAATACTTTACGGCATTCGCACTCGTAAAAATAATCCAGTCATAGCGTTCCAATTCTATGGATGTCACATCGACGTGAATCGCTCGTTGCTGAACGAGGGGAATGTGTACTGCGTCAATTCCCTTCTGATGCAGTACACGCATTAATGGATCAGGTTCTACGTCTCCTTGTGACCTTGTGACGATCACCGTCGACTTCAAGAATCTTCTTGCTCCGCTCTAACTTGAGCTAGAATTTCTTTCCCACCACGTTCAAAAAGGTTAGCCGCAGCGATTTTACCGATTTGATCTGGATCACTACCTGTGACTTCATCTTTTAGTAACGTTTTGCCGTCCGTTGAAGCAATCAATGCCGTTAGTGACACTTGATCGTTATCAAGTAAGGTTGCATGAGCTGCCACTGGGACCGTACAGCTTCCTTCAACGTTTCGTAGGAATGAACGCTCTGCTGATACCGTTTTTGCCACTTCTTCGTTGTGTAAATGACGAAGAACTTCTTTTACTTCATCATCATCAACCCGGCACTCAAGACCAAGAGCCCCTTGCCCTACGGCTGGTATGCTAAGGGTTGGATCAAGAAATTCCGTAACGATCTCTTCGCTCCATCCCATCCGTGATAATCCAGCAGCTGCTAAAATGATGGCGTCGAAGTTCTCTTCTTTTAATTTTCGTAGTCTCGTTTCAATGTTCCCACGAATCCATTTTACGTGTAAATCTGGTCGTAATGCGAGGATTTGTGATTGACGACGCAAGCTACTCGTTCCAATAATTGAACCCTCAGGAAGTTCGTTAAGCGTTTTACCACTCGTTGAGATGAGTGCATCACGAGGGTCTTCACGATCACTAATGGCAGCTAGCGTGAAATCTTCTGGCAATACAGAAGGGACATCTTTCATACTATGCACGGCTAAATCGACTTCACCGTCACGTAACGCTTGCTCAATCTCTTTCACAAACAACGCTTTACCGCCTACTTTAGAAAGTGTTACGTCTAAGATGCGATCGCCTTTTGTCACGATTTTCTTAAGTTCAAACTCATAGGGTAAACCTAGCGATTCCAGCTTACTTAGTACCCACTCCGCTTGATTCACTGCTAAATTACTCTTTCTTGTACCGATTACAATCTTTCTCATCGTTTGAATCCTCCTAAGTACGGACCATAGCCCGTGGTTCAACATGAAAGCAACCAGAAAGCAAAGAGCCTTCCGGTTGTATCAAAAAAAAGATCTATACAGACATGTCTTTGGCATAACGATACTGCAAGAGTTCTTGCAACACTCTCGTTTCACCGTCAGACATAAACGCATTTCCATTCGCAAAAGATGAAGATTGGTTGCTTTGTAATCGCTCAACCTTTGCTTCTGCGACTTCATCGGAAAGACCAAAAATCTCAATAAATAGTGACAATGATTGCTCTCGATCGTCTTCTCCAGCCATTTCCTTCGCTCTCGTAATCGGCTCCTTCAGAAGCTGATTGACGATGCTCTTCGTATGCTTTGAAAGAACTTTACGTTCACGATCTGTTAAATTCGGCATTTTGCGTTCGATGCTTTCCATTGTTTCTGCTTGAATCATTAAGGCTTTATCACGTAGAGCTGAGATGACAGGAACTACTCCGAGCTGATCAATCCAATTCTTGAACGTTTCAATCTCAAGCGTCATCATCGCCTCAATTTGGATGGCAGCTTCTTTACGATCTTCCATATTAGCCGCAACGATGCCTTCTAAATCATCAATATCATAAAGATAAATTGGTTCAAGCTTGCCAAGTTCAGGATCTAAGTCTCTTGGAACGGCAATATCAACCATAAAGAGAGGCTTCGTAGAACGTCGTTCCATGATTGGTGCTACCATCTCTTGTGTGAGAACATATTGATCTGCACTCGTCGAAGAAATGAGAATATCCACTTCTTCAAGGTACGTATGAAGTTCTTCAATCGGCTTGGCTTCTGCTTTCATTGTCGCTGCAAGTGATTCTGCTCGTTCGAATGTCCGATTCATCACGGTAATGCTCGCTGCACCGTTTGCTTCTAGGTGCTTTGCTGTAAGTTCACTCATTTTCCCTGCGCCGAGAATTAAAATGTGTTTATTCGTAAAATCACCAAAGATTTGTTTCGCTAACTCAACCGCAGCATAGCTAATTGAAGCCGGATTATCGTTAATTGACGTCTCACGATGTGCTCGCTTTGCGAATGTAATCGCTTGTTTAAATAGCTGATTAAACACAGTTCCTGTAGCATCATTCTCTTGAGCAATCGAGAAGCTACTTTTCACTTGTCCAAGAATCTGAGTTTCGCCTAGAATCATCGATTCTAAACCTGTAGAAACTTTGAGTAAATGCTCAATTGCTTCATCATTTTCACGAATGTCTAATACGGATTGAAATTGTTCGGGCTGTACATCAAACCACTGTGAGATAAATTTCTTTGTAAAATGTCTACCTGTATGAAGTTGGTCGACGACAGCATAAATTTCCGTACGGTTACACGTTGAAATAATCGTGCACTCTAAAATGCTCTTCATATCTCGTAACATACTCAACGCTTTTGGTAATTCTTCTTCATCAAATGCAAATTGTTCTCGCAAATCGACAGGGGCCCTTTTGTAGTCGATGCTAGCAACGATTATATGCATATCCGTCTCCACCCCACTTTTCCAATCGCTCTGCTTAGTCTACGCTCATTTCCGTACTAAGAATATCTACAATCTATTATAACACGCATCAAAAACGCTCGGTTCACTCAAAATGTGAACAAGCTCTGACACAACACCTGATATTTTATCTTTTCCATTACAACATACAACGCACTGAACTGCAAATAACGTGCTCGGTTGTTACATTTTTTATTAGTGTACCGAATCTGAAAGAAAACATGTACAAAAGAAAAACGCAAACATTATCATCAGATAACCTTTGCGTTTTTCTTTTTGTTATTACACGTTAAGAAGTTTACGAATTTGTTTCCACGCCTCGTCTTTTCCGTCACCAGTTTCTGACGAGAACGGCACATACACATCATCTTCATCAATATCTATAATTTCAATGATATTTTTAATATGTTTCGTACGCTTCGTTTTATTGATTTTATCAATCTTTGTTAGAACGAGCATAATTGGTATTTCAAAATGCTTTAGCCAATCATACATTTTTAAATCGTCTTCAGAAGGGTCATGTCTTGCATCAATCAATAAGACGACACCCTTTAATTGTTCTCTTGATGTTATATATTCCTCAATCATTCGTCCCCAAGCTGCTCTTTCTTTCTTCGAGACTTTTGCATATCCATATCCAGGAATATCTACAAAATAACAGAGGTCATTAATATTAAAGAAGTTTAAGGTTTTCGTTTTACCTGGTTGTTGCGACGTATAAGCAAGTTTTTTGCGTTGCGTGATCGTATTAATAAACGATGACTTACCGACATTCGAACGACCAGCAAAAGCAAGTTCTGGCCAATTCTCTTCTGGGTACTGATCGGGACCAACTGCACTTATCTTTAATTCTGCTTTACTGACGTTCATCTATTACACCACCTAATGCATGAGCAATCACTTCATCGAAATGAGTGACCGGTACAAATTCTACCGTTTCTCGGATACTTTCAGGAACATCATCTAAGTCTTTTTCATTATCCTTCGGGAAAATGATTTTCGTAAGACCTGCGCGATGAGCACTCATTGATTTCTCCTTTAAACCACCAATCGGTAATACTCGGCCTCGAAGTGTCATCTCACCCGTCATACCGACTTCTTTTAATACAGGACGATTACTTAGCGCAGACAATAGTGCAGTTGCCATCGTAATTCCTGCAGAAGGCCCATCCTTCGGGGTTGCACCTTCAGGAACGTGAATATGAACGTCATATTTTTCGTGAAAACGCTCATCAATGCCAAACTCCTCGGCTTTCGAGCGAATATAGCTAAATGCAGCACGAGCGGACTCTTTCATAACGTCGCCTAGTTTCCCTGTTAGCGTTAGACCACCTTTGCCATTGGCAAGCGATACCTCGATCGCAAGCGTGTCGCCACCTGCCGTTGTATAAGCAAGTCCAGTTGCAGTACCAACTTGGTCCTCTTCTTCCGCTTTCCCATAACGATACTTCGGCTTCCCTAATAGCTCCGTAACAAGACCTTCCGTTACGATGACACGCTTCTTTTCTTTCGCAACGATCATTTTTGCTGCTTTACGGCAAAGTGTTGCAATTTGACGCTCTAAGTTACGTACCCCCGCCTCACGCGTGTAGTAACGAATGACTTTCAAAAGTGCAGCTTCACGAATTTGAATGTCTTGCTTCGTTAAACCGTGAGCTTCGATTTGCTTAGGAAGTAAATGATCCGTTGCAATCGCTTGTTTCTCAAGCTCTGTATACCCAGCAATGTGAATCATTTCCATTCTGTCTCGTAATGGCGCAGGGATTTTTGCGATTTGATTTGCTGTCGTAATAAACATGACATTTGAGAGATCGTACGTTTCTTCGAGGTAATGATCACCAAATTGGTTGTTTTGCTCGGGGTCTAACACTTCGAGCATTGCAGAAGATGGGTCTCCTCTAAAGTCATTCGCCATTTTATCAATTTCATCGAGTAAAAATACCGGGTTCATGACTCCTGCTTTTTTCATTCCTTGAATCATCTTCCCTGGCATCGCACCGACATACGTTCTACGGTGACCGCGAATCTCAGCCTCATCTCGAACGCCACCAAGAGATATTCTTACGAACTCACGTTCAATGGAGCGCGCAACGGATTTCGCGAGTGATGTCTTACCAACGCCTGGAGGTCCAGATAAACAAAGAATAGGTCCTCGTAAAGAATTCGTAAGTTGTTGAACCGCTAAATGTTCAAGAACACGTTCCTTTACTTTCTCCAAACCAAAATGATCTTCATTTAAAACTTCTCCGCATGAGCAAGATCAAGGCGGTCTTCTGTTTTCTCAGACCAAGGAATGGATGTTAACCAATCAATATAATTGCGAATCACCGAACTCTCGGCAGAACTTGCTGGCACGCGTTCATAGCGAGCGAGTTCTTTTAACGCTTTTTCTTCAACATTTTCTGGCATGTTAAGGGATTCGATTTTTGAGCGAAGCTCTTCAACTTCCCCACCTTTGCCGTCTTTGTCGCCGAGCTCCTTTTGGATGGCTTTCATTTGCTCACGCAAATAGTATTCTTTTTGCGTTTTCTCCATCGACTTTTTTTACACGTTGGCCGATTTTCTTTTCAAGACCGAGTACTTCTCGCTCGTTCTCAAGAATCTCAAGCAACTTCTCAAGACGTGCTTCAACACTAAACGCTTCAAGCAATGACTGCTTGCGCTTAATTTGAAGTGGCAAATGAGAAGCGACCAAGTCAGCAAAATATCCTGGGTCATCAATGTCTTGCACGGACTTTAACGTGTCTTTAGATACTTTCGTCGACAGTTTTGTATAGTTTTCAAACTGTTTAAGTACCGTTCTCATTAAAGCTGTTGCTTTCTCATCGTCAACATCTGAAGATTGTTCAGGAATTGTGATTGAAACATCATAGTACTCATCGTTTTCATTAAATTGTTCAATTGTCGCTCGCTTTAAGCCTTCGACGAGAATTCTCGTCGTCCCGTTCGGCATCTTTACCATTTGTTTAACATATGCGAGCGTTCCGACTTCATAAAGGTCTTCTTTCGCCGGTTCATCTACAGATAAGTCCACTTGGCTTGCAAGAATAATTTCTTGGTCTTCTACCATCACTTGCTCTAAAGCTCGTACTGATTTCGCTCTCCCTACATCTAAATGAAGCACCATGCCTGGAAATACGAGCACTCCACGCAATGGTAAAAGCGGAATCGATCGTCTTTCAGTTTGTCTAGACGTCAACGTCATCCCCCATTTCACATCAACGATCGCATCTATTCAAAAGTTTCTCTAATAGTATATACACAGACGGAGTTGATCTCATGATACCCATTGTAGCTCAACGGCTATCACGTGTCCACGAAGGCGCACAGTTATTGCGTTTTTACATTGATGTTGATTGATTTTCATCCCAAATGACATTCTCTGTTTTGTTTGGCTGCTCCGTTTTTAAAAGAACGGCATCAAACAATTCATCTAACGATGTGAGAGGGATGACGTTAATTCCTTCTAAACGATGTAAGACGGTTTCATCATTGTCCACTGGAATGTACGCCGTCTTCGCTCCTGCTTCTAATGCAGCTGCCACCTTAGAAGGCACGCCCCCTACAGGCTTTAACGTTCCCCAAATGCTTAGCTCACCTGTAATTGCAATATCATTTTTCACTTTAAACTGATGTACCGCCGAATAGATAGCAGTTGCAATCGCTGCCCCAGCTGAAGGACCATCAATTGGTGTACCACCAGGAAAGTTTACGTGAATATCATAACTATCAACTGGTACTTTCAATCGACGTAACACCGTCATCACGTTATCCACTGAACTTCTTGCCATACTTTTGCGTCGAATCGACCGCATTTGATTACCAGCATTTTCTTCTTCAGCAATTCCTGTAACGGTTAACATTCCTTTTTCAGGGTCTGTTTCTCTAGCAGTCGCTTCGATTTCTAACAACATTCCAAGGTCCGCTCCGTAAACCGCCAAGCCGTTTACTCGCCCCACTGCAGGTTTACTATGGATCATACGCTCAGGACGCCTCGTCAATCGGCTTGCATGTACAACCCATTCGATATCATCAACAAAGATCTCTTTGCGGTTTTCAGTCGTCGCAAGTCCCGCTGCAATTTGCACGGTGTTTACCGCTTCACGACCGTTTGTGACATACGTTGAGATCGTCTCTAGGCTTTTCTCATTCATCGTCATTTTTAAGCGTTCAGACGCTTTTTTAGCCACGATTGACAATTCTTTTTGTTTTAACGGTCTAAAAAAATACTTCTAAACACCTTGAACGAATGGCAGGCGGAATTTCGTCTGGCGTACGTGTTGTTGCCCCAATTAACCGAAAGTCAGCAGGCAAACCATTTTGAAAAATATCATGAATGTGTCTAGGGATGTTCATGTTCTCTTCGTTATAATAAGCACTTTCTAGAAAGACTTTGCGGTCTTCTAACACTTTTAACATCTTATTTAATTGGATTGAATGAAGCTCACCAATCTCATCGATAAACAACATGCCTCCGTGGGCTTTTGTGACTGCACCTGGCTTCGGTTGCGGAATTCCAGCCTGCCCCATCGATCCCGCTCCTTGATAAATCGGATCATGAACCGAGCCGATTAATGGATCTGCAATCCCGCGCTCATCAAAACGCGCCGTTGTTCCATCAAGCTCTATAAATGGTGCTTCACTCGCAAACGGCGATTGGCTATTTTCTTTCGCTTTATTCATCACCAGCCTAGCTGCAGCCGTCTTACCAACACCCGGCGGACCATAAATGAGTACGTGTTGCGGGTTTGGACCACAAAGGGCAGCTTCAAGAGAAAGAATGCCTTGGTCTTGTCCTATAATGTCATCAAGTCGTTGGGGACGTACTTTCTCAGCTAGTGGCTCATTAAGAGAGATCGACCGAAGCTTTTGCAGTTGCATCATTTCTTTTCTTGATTCTCGGTCTACACTCACCTTTTGCGTACGTTGATTCTTAAGTAAATTCCAGAAGTACAAGCCGATAACTACCCCAAAAAAAGACTTGTACGACCATGAAGATTGACGTCCAGTTCATAGTTCTCCTCCTAAATGAGCACAATCACTTTGATTCGTGCACGGCTTCATTTATCGGTAGTATGACTCTGGACGTTTGTCTCTATCCAAATAAAAAAAACTGCAGATTAGAATCTGCAGGTTATCTCTCGTTTAAGCACTTTCTTTCGGTTGAACTTGATCGAGTGTAATGCTTTCTCCGTCCTTGGTCGTAAGAATTGGAGATGCATCGTGCAATACACAGTCTGCTGTAATTTGGCAATGACTGATATTGTCTTGAGACGGTAAGTCGTACATAACGTCTTGCATAATTGCCTCAATAATCGAGCGAAGTCCTCTCGCTCCCGTTTTGCGCTCGATGGCTTTCTTTGCAATTTCACGAAGCGCCTCTTCCGTAAACTCCAACTCCACGTTGTCAATCTCTAGCAAGCGTTGGAATTGTTTAACGAGTGCATTCTTTGGTTTCGTCAAGATTTCAACGAGTGCATTTTCATCAAGCATACGAAGGCTTGAAATCACCGGTAAACGACCGATGAACTCTGGAATTAACCCGTAACGAAGAAGGTCTTCTGGCAATAACTTGCCTAAATAATCATCAGATGTCATTTCTCCGTTATCACCTTCAGAACCAAATCCGATAACTTCTTACCGAGACGACGCTTGACCACTTGGTCAATTCCGTCAAATGCACCACCTACGATAAACAGTACATTGCTCGTGTCAATTTGGATAAATTCTTGGTGTGGATGCTTTCTACCACCTTGTGGTGGAACACTAGCTGTTGTTCCTTCAAGAATCTTGAGGAGTGCTTGCTGAACGCCTTCACCAGATACGTCACGAGTAATTGAAGGATTCTCAGATTTACGCGCAACTTTATCAATCTCATCGATATAGATAATGCCTTTCTCGGCTTTCTCTACATCGTAATCGGCAGCTTGAATCAGTTTAAGTAAGATGTTCTCAACATCCTCACCTACATAACCTGCTTCAGTAAGACTCGTTGCATCCGCAATTGCGAATGGCACATTAAGAATACGTGCAAGCGTTTGGGCCATAAGCGTTTTACCGCTACCAGTAGGTCCAATTAGACAGATGTTACTCTTTGAGATTTCAACATCGTCTCCACTCGTACTAACCGTTGAATTCACACGCTTATAATGGTTATAAACAGCTACTGACAACGCTTTCTTCGCGCCTTCTTGTCCGATGACATAATCATCTAAGATTGCATCAATCTCTTGTGGTTTCGGAACAGTTTCAAACTCAACTTCTTCGTCCGTTCCTAGTTCTTCTTCAACGATCTCCGAACATAATTCAATACATTCGTCACATATATAGACACCAGGTCCGGCAACTAGCTTACGGACTTGGTCTTGTGTTTTCCCGCAGAAAGAACACTTCAACTGACCTTTCTCATCGTTGAACTTGATCATGTTATTCACCCCTCTATTGTATAATGTAGACTACACCGAATTGTGACCCCGCGTCAAATCTTTCGATTTCCACCATAATTATACTGCCCATTCTTCAACAGCTTTACGTGGAGATGTGAGAATTCATTCGTGATTTTACAAAAATTCCAAGAAAAAAAGCGGGCACAACAGTAGCGCCTCACACGATCAAACTATCGCTTAAAGATCATTATAACTGCTTTTGCGCTTGACTTACGCAACTGTTACAAATATAAACGCCAGGACCTGCGATCAGCTTCTTCACTTCAGATTCTTTCTTCCCGCAAAATGAACAGCTTAGCTCCGGGCGCTTCGTTGTTTCTTCAGTCATTTTGACTACCTTCTTTCTCAATTTACAGGAATATTAATAAAAGATCAAACCGTTTACCTTTTAATGAGATGGAAAAAGGCACGATGACGCTCGTGCCTTTTAATCCCATGCATTATTCTGCACTATTCTCTTCAACTTTATCAACTTTAACGCTTTGCTCAACAAGGAAATCAACTGCAGTTTGAATGCGAAGATCACCTTTAAGAGCCTCTACGCCACCTTGCATTGCAAGAAGTTGACGAATCTCTTCTTTTTCACGTTGATACATTTCAGCCATTTTGTCGAGCTCTTCTTCAACTCGCTCATCACTTGCTTCTAGGTCTTCAGCAACAGCAATTGCTTCAAGAACGAGGTTCATGCGAACACGCTTTTCAGCTTCTGGCTTGAATTGCTCTTTCATTCCTTCTGCATCTGTACCTGCCATTTGGTAGTACATATCCATAGAAATACCTTGAGATTGGAAGCGTTGCTCCATCTCTTGCATCATACGATCCGTTTCAGTCTTGATCATTCCATCTGGAATGTCGACTGTCGCGTTTTCAGTTGCTTTCTCAACGACTGCATCGTTATCGTGGTGCTCTTTTTCATGCTCTTTGTCTTTTTGGAGTTGCTCTTTCTTCTTCGCTTTAAGCTCGTCCAACGTTTCGACATCTTCATCGACATCTTTCGCAAACTCATCGTCAAGTGTTGGAAGCTCTTTGCGCTTTACTTCATGAACTTTCACTTTGAATACTGCAGGCTTACCAGCAAGGTCAGCTGCATGGTATTCTTCAGGGAATGTTACGTTAACGTCTTTTTCTTCGCCAGCTTTAGCACCTACAAGCTCTTCTTCAAAGCCTGGGATAAACTGTCCAGATCCGATCTCTAATGAGTAGTTCTCAGACTTACCGCCTTCGAACGGCTCTCCATCAACGAATCCTTCAAAGTCAAATACGAGTGTGTCGCCATCTTTAGCCGCATCATCTTCAACGACAACGAGCTCTGCATGCTTCTCACGAAGTGACTCTAATTCTTTGTTAACATCTTCGTCATTTACCGTTGTATCGAACTTCGGTACTTCAAGACCTTTGTACTCGCCAAGTTCAACTTCAGGTTTTACGACAACATTTGCAGTGAAAATAAGTGTTTTACCTTTTTCCATCTCTTTGATGTCGATTTCTGGCTGGTCAACAGGTTCGATGCCAGTCTCTTCAACCGCTTCAGAATATGCTTTTGGTAGAAGAATGTCTAATGCATCTTGGTACAATGATTCTACTCCAAAACGTGATTCAAACAATTGACGAGGTACTTTCCCTTTACGGAATCCTGGTACATTGACCGTTTTTTTTCACTTTATCAAACGCTTGGTCAATCGCAGCGTTGAATTCTTTTGCATCTACGTCTACAGTGAGGACCCCTTGGTTTCCTTCACCTTTTTCCCATTTAGCAGTCATTTATTGTGTTCCCTCCAAGTTTCATAGGTTACGCATCCATAATTACAACCATTACATTATAACATATTCGACCTTGTTTTCAATCAATGTCCGATAGAAAAACTTGCCTAAACATAAGTTTTCTATTCATTTGTCTGATGATGCGCTCGGAGAACTTCGACGACTTCTTGTAATTCCTGAACATCCGCATGATACGTGTGTGCAATTGTTTGAAGTTCGTCTGTTTGAACCATCCCAGCATACACCATCGCTTCGAAGTGGAGCGCTGCCGCATATGTATGAACATGAAAAGCTGGAAGTGCAAATGGATACTTATTAAACTTTACATACTCCCATAACTGCGTTGCCGTTTCGTAAAGTTGAGGATTTTCATTAAGGACGGTTTGTTCGAGCAACTGGATAAGCTTTGCTTCCTTTTCAGCCTCATAGTCTTCGAATCCCTTTAGTTCACTCGGAACGAACGAAAGCATACGATCGTCTTTGCTAACGGCAACTGACTCGCTCCAACCTTCATCTTTTAAATACAACAAAATCATCGTTTTTAATACTGGATTTTGTTCATCATCAGCGAGCACTTCTTCAAGGACTGATACCGACGCGGCAACACTGTATTGTTTAATCTGTTGAAAAGCACCCATCTTTTCTTCTTCTGAACCGGAATACAAACGCTTTTGCAGATCTTCAGGAAGCTCTTCTCGTTCTACTTGAACGTCTGATTGTTGTTCCATCCACTCGGCATTTGTCAATATTTGTTGCATTTGCATGCGCTCTTCATCACTGATCGTTTCACTACGTAAAGAACGGTTAATCCACGAAATGGCTTCTGACCAGCGATTGTTTTCAGAAAGGGCGCTAATGATGATTGAAACAACCTTTCCTTCTGATGAAGGTCGATTCTCAATCAAGACTTTGCCAAGTTCTAACACATCATCTGTCCGCCCTGCTTTTAAGTAAGCTAACAAACAGCCGTACCCCGCATCATAATGCGCGGGGTCGACGTCTAATAGAAGTTGGAACGATTCAATTGCTTCATTATAATTATTCGTCTCCAATGCAAGTAGCCCTTTTTTTGATGAGGTGCTCTTGCATGCCTGGAAACATAATCACTTTATTGTCTTGTTTACTCATCATTCATCCTCTATTCATAAACGAACATTAATCACGCCGTTCATTCTGTTTGTTCTTACCGAAGTAAAGCACACCGAGTAACCAGAATGCAACGGTCAATAATGTCGTTGCGATTAAAAATGGAACGGCACCGAAGTTTATAATGAGTGGCATCGCTGCTGCAGTTACTAAACCACCACCGACCATCGGTTCAAAGAAGATCTGTTTGTAACCAAACGCTTTCATCGCAGGCGTCTTTTGTTCAGGGTCAACGATCTTCATGAGCATGATCCCTGTCGCTGCAACACCCATTGACTGACCGAAGTCACCAATACCACGTTCAAACCAGAAATGTGGAATCATTCGTGGTGCTAAATAAATAAACATAATAACGTTTAAGACAACACCAACGACAGCTAAAATGATGAACTCCCATAAGTGGTCTCCAATCACTTGTAAACTAAGCGTTGCCAGCGCACTTACAATTAATAAGTCCAAAGCTGTATTCTGAATACGACTCACCATTTGTCGATCGACGATGTCGTTTTTATCATATCTCGTCATAAAGACTTGCACGATAATTCCACCGATCATCGCAAATGGAAACAGAGGGACATGGGCAATAATTTCTACACCGGTATCTAACCAAAGAACTTCTTCCACCCAAACTAAAGCTTCTAAAATCCAATAACCGATAAAAATTGCTAAACCGACAAGACCGATATGAAGCGCCAATGGTTCGATGGAAACTGTAGAAGTTGTCATTTGTCCCGCAGATTCACGACGATCTTGATCTAATATTCCTGTTTGCTGATCTACTGAAATGTCATCTGGGTGTTCAACGTTTCAGATTTCCCTTTTCTTGCAGCAATATTAAGCATCACTATACCGATGACGACACCAGATAAGATTCCGACGGTTGCTAATCCTACAGCCAGATCATAACCTTCCGGGAATCCTAACGATTCAAATGTATCTGAAAGACCTGCTGCAGTACCATGGCCACCTACGAATGAAATTTCAATTAAAGCACCTGCTGCTGGGTTTGTGCCAAACAACGGCGTTAAAATAACTAAGACGATCGCCATACCTACTGCATATTGGGCCCAAGAAATCGTATAGCCGAGCGCGACTTGTGGTCCACCGACTTTCCATATTTCTTGAAGGCGCGGTAATGCAAACCCAATAAAAAGACTGGCAAAGACGACGTTGATTAATAATCCTGGAAGCTCTGCCCACACCTCATAAATTCCCTCGGTAAAAATCCCGTAAGGCATGACTTCTTCGCCTGTGACTGCTGTAATAATTCTTCCAATAACTTCTGGCCCTAAAAGAAGTGCAAAGAAACCACCAAGCAATGAACTAGGTAAAAACAGTCGTTGAAAAACGGGAATCCGCAAACGGATCCACTTTCCAATAATAAGTACAATACTAATTACCATTAAGGCAAACGCGACAATTTCAACTGTCATTCAACCACATCCTATTCATTTGTGAACCTCGCTTCTCACACGTGTACATACGTATGTATGATACCTCTTTACCACTTCGTCATTCATTTAAAACAACATAATTCCGTGAGGATAAAAATGGAGATTCATCAAGTGAGAAGAACGGTGTAATTCCCTTCTACGCGTTTCGCATACAGATCTTCTCCAAAGTAAAAAGCCAACAGAAAATCTGCTGGCTTTTGTACGAATATTATTGAGTTGCTCGCTCATATTTAGCAATGTGATCACTGTATTGAAGTGTTAATCCAATCTCATCTAAGCCGTGAATCAACATGTTTTTCCAATACTCGTCAATGTCAAACGTATGAATCCCGCCTTGGTCATCTTCAATCACTTGCTCTTCAAGGTTCACACGTAATTGCAGTGTTCCTTCTTCAAACCTCTCTTCCCAATTCCGTACGACTTCAAGCGGCATTCGAACAGGAAGTAGACCATTTTTGAAACTGTTGTTGTAAAAAAAATATCACCGAAGCTAGGTGCAATGACGACTTTAAAGCCGTAATCTTGAAGCGCCCAAGCTGCATGTTCACGAGATGAGCCACACCCAAAGTTCTCATCTGCAACGAGAATTGTCGCATCTTTTGCACGCTCGTAGTTCAATGGAAATTCAGGATCTGGCTGATCGTTTTCAAGTAGTCGCCAATTGTAAAATAAAAACTGTCCGAAACCTGTACGCTCTACCCGTTTTAAAAACTGCTTCGGTATAATTTGATCGGTATCAATATTGACATAAGGAAGTGCTGCTACAGTTCCAACGTGCGTCGTGAATTTTTCCATTCTATTCCCTCCTTACGATGACGCCGGAATGGCATCTAGCTTTCTAACATCCACGAAATGTCCATGAACCGCTGCTGCCGCTGCCATAATTGGGCTCATTAAATGCGTACGTGCATTTTTCCCTTGTCGCCCTTCGAAATTTCGGTTGGACGTTGATGCACAACGCTCTCCTGCAGGAACTTGATCCGGATTCATCCCTAGACACATACTACATCCTGCATCGCGCCACTCAAATCCCGCTTCAATAAAAATGGTTGCTAAGCCTTCTTCCTCAGCTTGTCGTTTCACTTTCACACTACCCGGAACGACAAGAGCTCGAACCGATTTATCCACTTTCTTTCCTTTTATATAGCGTGCAGCTTCACGCAAGTCACTAATGCGAGCATTTGTACAAGAACCTAAAACACGTGTTGAATTTTGATGTCTTCCATCTTCGTCCCTGGTTCAAGCCCCATGTACTCAAGGGATTGTTCAATTGCACGACGCTCAGTATCTGTTGTGCCATCTTCTGGTGAAGGTACAGCACCGTCAATTGTCACCCCTTGGCCAGGTTCGTTCCCCAAGTAACCATCGGCTTCACTTCACTCGCATCTAAAACGAGTGTCGCATCAAATTTCGCATCAGGATCACTGGCAAGTTGCTTCCACTCTTCAACAATTACGTCGTATGCATCACCGTCAGGCACATTTTCTCGTCCTCGTAGATAGTCAAACGTTACTTGATCGGGGCTAATTAACCCAGCACGAGCACCGCCTTCAATGGACATGTTACAAATTGTCATGCGCTCTTCCATCGTCAAGCCTCGAATGGCTTCGCCACGATATTCAACGACATGGCCTGTTCCGAAATTCACTCCGTATTTAGCAATCAAAGCTAAAATAATATCTTTTGCAGAAACGCCATTTTCTAAGCGACCGTCCACCACGACTTCCATCGTTTTCGGTCGATCTTGCCAGAGCGTTTGTGTTGCCATCACATGTTCTACTTCGCTCGTCCCAATCCCAAAAGCTAGCGCTCCGAATGCGCCGTGAGTTGACGTATGACTATCTCCACAGACGATCGTTTTTCCAGGTTGAGTGAGTCCAAGTTCTGGCCCGATAATATGAACAATCCCGTTGTTTGGACTGTTCAACCCTGCCAATTCAACCCCGAAGTTATTACAGTTTTCAACGAGCACATCGATTTGCTTTTTCGCAATCTTATCAGTGATCGTCTCACGATCTTTCGTAGGAATATTATGGTCCATCGTTGCATACGTCAAATCAGGTCTACGAAGTTTACGGTTGTTAAGTCGTAGCCCTTCGAACGCTTGCGGTGACGTCACTTCATGAATAAGGTGCAAGTCGATATAGAGTAAGTCTGGCTTCCCTTCTTCTTCGTAAACTTTATGACGTTCCCAAACTTTTTCAATGATCGTCTTTCCCATCACACGACTCCTCCTTATCGTAATGCTTTTATAACTGCTTCTGTCATTTCCGTCGTTGTAGAAACAGCACCTTGCTCAGTTGCAATATCTTTCGTACGATAGCCTGCTTCTAATGCTTCTAAAATGGCATCGTCAATGGCTTTTGCTTCGTCTTCCATCTCAAACCCGTATTTCAAGAGCATCGCAGCAGAAGCAATAGCAGCTAAAGGATTTGCAATATTCTGACCGGCGATATCTGGAGCAGATCCGTGAATCGGTTCAAACAAACCGACACCTTGGTCCCCTAAACTTGCAGATGGCAACAGTCCTAGTGAACCGGTCAGCATTGAAGCTTCATCACTTAAAATGTCACCAAACATGTTCTCTGTCAAAATAACATCGAACTGGCTTGGTCCGTGAATGAGCTGCATGGCAGCGTTATCGACGAGCATATGCTCAACTGTTACATCAGGGTAATCTGTTTTCATACGATCTACCACTTCTCGCCATAATCGGCTCGATTCCAATACGTTTGCTTTATCGACAGAAACGACACGTTGATCTCGTAACTTAGCCGCTTCGAATGCTTTTTTTGGCAATGCGTGTAATCTCCGACTCTGAATACGTTAGCGTATCCAATGCTTGCCATTCACCGTTTACTTGTTCACGTTCATGTTTACCAAAGTAAATGCCGCCTGTAAGTTCCCGCATGATCAGTACGTCCACATCTTCAACAACTTCTCGTTTCAGTGGAGATGAATCAAGCAGCGGACCATACGCTTTGACCGGACGTAAGTTCGCAAACAGACCTAAGTTCTTTCTCATTGCAAGCAAGCCTTTTTCAGGCCTTAGAGCTGGTTCATTTTGATCCCATTTCGGACCACCAACCGCTCCTAATAATACCGCATCACTCGATTTACATAGTTCCTCAGTTGAAGAGGGGAAGGGGTCTCCTTCTTCATCAATGGCGACCCCTCCAATGTTTCCGTAATGGAATTCAAACTGTTGATTCGTATTTTTTTTGCAACGGCTTTTAGAATGTGAACAGCAGCTTCAGTAACTTCTGGTCCGATACCATCGCCTGGAAGAACTGCAATTTTCTTTACCATCATTTCCCCTCAATTCTTTATTACACTAACTCTTCAATCGGTTCTTTTGTTGGATTACCACTAATAATTCGGTTCACTGCATTTAAATAAGCAAATGCAGAAGCTTCTAGCACATCATGCGCTGTACCGCGCCCAAGTGATGACTCGTCATTGTAAGTGAGGTGTACAACAACTTCAGCAAGTGCATCTTCTCCACCTGTTACGGATTGGATGCGATAATCTTCAAGCTGTATCGGTTCACCGATTAATCTCGAGAGTGTGTTATAAACGGCTTCGACACTTCCTTTACCCGTCGCCGCTTCTTGAACTTCTTCACCGTCTGGCGTGCGAACAATCACGGTTGCCGTTTGAATGACGTTCTCTTGAGTTGCGACATTCACTTGTAGACTTTTCAGCTCATACATACCATTTTGACTACCCGATTTCTCTGCTGTTAATAAAGCAAAGATATCGTCATCTGTCACGCTTTTCTTTTTGTGTGCAAGATCTTTAAATGCTTTAAATACACGTTTTAAGTCGTCTTCTTCTAACTCAAAACCGAGTTCGGTAATTTTTGTTTTGAAAGCATGCTTGCCAGAGAGCTTTCCTAGCGGCAAGCTATTCTTCTCAACACCAACGAGCTCTGGCGTAATAATTTCATACGTTGTGCTCTCTTTAAGCACGCCGTCTTGATGGATGCCAGACTCATGGGCAAATGCATTTGCACCAACAATCGCTTTGTTGCCAGGCACGATCGTCCCCGTCAACTTACTAACGAGATTACTCGTGCGCTTTAATTCGTTAAGCTTTAGCGTTGAGTTTGCCGCGTAATAGTCTTTTCGAATTTGCAGTGCAACAGCAATCTCTTCTAAAGACGCATTTCCTGCTCGTTCTCCAATACCATTAATCGTACACTCAACTTGGTCGGCGCCACCTTCGATTGCGGCTAATGAGTTTGCAACAGCCATCCCTAAATCATCATGGTTATGAGCAGATAACTTAATCTTCTCTACGTCATGAACATGTTGCTTCATATGTTGGAACATCGCTTTAATTTCATTAGGTGTCGTGTAACCTACCGTGTCTGGCAAGTTGATCACATCTACACCTGCTCGAATGACTTCAGACGAGATCTTAGTTAGAAAATCCCAACTCGTACGACAAGCATCTTCTGCTGAGAACTGTACGACAGGAAACTTCTGTTTCGCATAGCGTACAGCTTCTACAGCAGCATCAAGCACTTCTTGTTGTGTCATTAATAGTTTGTGCTTAATGTGAATGTCAGATGTCGCAATAAAAATATGAATCCTCGGGTTAGCTGTATCTTTTAGTGCTTCGTATGCAGTGTCGATATCTTTTTTTCACGACACGAGAGAGCCCAGTAACGGTGCTGTTTTTTTACCGCCCTTGCAATCTTTTGAACCGAGTGAAAGTCACCTTCATTCGAAGCAGGAAATCCTGCTTCGATAATGTTCACGCCTAAACGATCGAGCTGTTTGGCGATTTCGAGCTTTTCATCGAGATTCAAATTCAAGCCTGGTTGTTGTTCTCCATCTCGCAATGTCGTATCAAAAATATCAATTTCCCGCACGCGAAATCACTCCTTTTTGATCGTGTTTTACAAATGGCATCATTTCACGAAGCTTTTGTCCAACTTCAGTTAATTGATGCTCATGCTCACGCTTGTTGATTGCATTGAATTGTGGACGGTTCGCTTGGTTTTCAACAATCCAACCGTGTGCAAACTTTCCTGTTTGAATGTCTGTAAGAATTTCTTTCATTGCAGCTTTCGTCTCATCCGTTACGATTCGTGGTCCTGCAACAAAGTCACCCCACTGAGCTGTATCTGAAATTGAATAACGCATGTACTCAAGTCCGCCTTCGTACATCAAGTCTACGATGAGTTTCAATTCATGAAGACACTCGAAGTACGCAACTTCAGGTTGATATCCAGCTTCTACAAGTGTTTCAAACCCTGCTTTTACGAGTGCCGATGTACCACCGCAAAGTACCGCTTGCTCACCGAAAAGATCCGTTTCTGTTTCTTCTTGGAATGTTGTTTCAATGATCCCTGCGCGACCTGCACCAATTTGCTTCGCATAAGCGAGTGCGAGTTCTTTCGCTTCACCGTGTGGATCTTGGTGAATTGCATAAAGCGCCGGTACTCCTGCACCAGATTCGTACGTACGACGAACGATATGACCCGGCCCTTTAGGTGCTACCATAAAAACATTGATGTCTTCAGGTGGTTGAATTTGACTAAAGTGAATGTTGAAACCGTGTGCGAACACGAGTGACTTACCACTCGTAAGCGCTGGCTTAATATGATTTTCATAGATTGATGGTTGAGCTTCATCTGGAAGTGCAAGCATCATAATGTCTGCTTTTTCTGCTGCTTCACTTACTTCATATACGTGGAAACCGTCTTCCTCAGCTTTCTCCCAAGAACGCCCGCGACGAAGTCCGATAATAACATCTACGCCGCTTTCCTTCATATTTAATGCGTGTGCGTGTCCTTGAGATCCGTAACCAATTACTGCAACTGTCTTACCTTCTAGTACTGATTCATTGATGTCTGTGTTGTAATATACTGTAGCCATTTTTATCTCTCCTAATTTGTAGTTAAATTTTTTATTGAATAAAGGAATACTTTAATTCTTGAGATTGTGACTTTGAACTTCTCTTAAGCGCTGTTGCACCTGTTCTTGCTAATTCTTTAATGCCGTAAGGCTTTAACAAGTCAATGAGCGCTTCGACTTTTTGGTGATCACCTGTCACTTGGAGTGTCACAGAGTCTCTGCCAACATCGACAATGGACGCTCGAAACGGCCTCGCCAGTGTTTCAATTTCACTGCGATTTTGCGGTGTACTCACAACCTTAATTAATGCGAGTTCACGAGCAACAATCGTGTCTCCTGAAATGTCTCTTACTTTTAAAACGTCAACTTGTTTGTTTAATTGCTTAATCACTTGGTCAAGTGCCCGATCGTTATCGACATTTACAACAAACGTCATTCTAGAAATTTCAGGGTTTTCGGTTACACCGACTGTGATGCTTTCAATGTTAAATTGACGTCTGGCAAATAAACCCGTAATGCGATTCAAAACACCGGAAGAGTTATTAACCGTTGCAGTGATGGTGCGGATCATGGTTTAACCCCCTCCATTTCTTGATGACCTTTCCCAGGTGCAATCATTGGATAGACATTTTCTAAAGATGTGACACGGAAATCAAAGAGTACCGGGCCATCCATCTCAAGCCCTTTCTTTAAAACGTCTCGAGCTTCATCTGGGTTCTCCACTTTAAAACCTGGTATGTTGTAAGCTTCAGCTAATTTGATGAAATCAGGCTGAATCGGAAACAATGAATGAGAATAGCGCTCTTCATAGAACAATTGTTGCCACTGTCTAACCATACCGAGCGAAGCGTTGTTTACGATGACAATTTTTACAGGTAAATTCAGCTCTTGAAGAATCGATAACTCTTGCAACGTCATCTGGAATCCAGCGTCGCCAATGACTGCAACGACAGCTTTGTCAGGTTTAGCAAATTGTGCCCCGATTGCTGCTGGAAAGCCAAAGCCCATCGTGCCAAGTCCCCCTGATGTTACCCAATGGTCTGGCTCATCAAATTGATAGTACTGCGCAGTCCACATTTGATGTTGCCCAACATCGGTTGTAACAATTGCTTCACCATTTGTTTCCTCATAAATCAATTCAAGTAGCTTTTGTGGCTTTAATGTTTCACCGTCTTCTTCGTACCACAGTGGATTTTCTTCTTGATACGAGGTGAGATGTTCATGCCACGCTTTAAACCCGTCGTTCTCTTCATTACTAGCATTTAGAATCTCAAGCGCTCGCTTGGCATCACTTACAATCGGAATATCTGTGTCGATGTTTTTACCAATTTCAGCTGGGTCTACATCAACATGTGCAATCGTGCGTTCGGTGCAAAATGATCAAGATTACCAGTAAGACGATCATCAAATCGTGCTCCGATGTTGATTAATAGATCACTTTCATGAAGTGCCATATTCGCTGTATACAACCCATGCATTCCCGCCATTCCAAGTGAAAGCTCCTCTGACTCTGGAAAACTACCAAGCCCTAAAAGCGTTGTAACAACTGGAATGTTCCGAGTTTTTGCGAAAGTCGCCAGTTCAGATGATCCACCTGAAAGTAAAACCCCGGCTCCTGCAAGAATAACTGGAGCTTCGCACCTTTAATCGCCGCATTCAATTTTTTAATTTGCAATCGATTCGGCTGTACAGTCGGTTGGTATCCAGGCAAATCAATATGCTTTGGATAATTAAATGTTCCGACATTTGTAGATACGTCTTTTGGAAGATCGATGAGTACTGGACCTGGTCGACCGGTAGTCGCAATATGAAAGGCTTGCTTCATGATGGTTGGAATATCTTGAACGTCACGAATTTGGAAGTTGTGTTTCGTAATTGGCATTGTAATTCCAACCATGTCAGCTTCTTGAAAAGCATCTGTACCAATAACACTTGTAGCAACTTGACCTGAAATGACGATCAGCGGCAAAGAGTCAATCATTGCATCAGCAATACCCGTTACGACATTCGTAGCACCAGGACCTGATGTAACGATGCATACACCGGCTTTCCCCGAAACCCTTGCATACCCTTCCGCAGCGTGAACGGCACCTTGTTCATGACGAGCAAGAATGTGACGTATCCCCTTTTTGTAAATCTCATCATAGGTTGGCAAAATTGCACCGCCAGGATAGCCGAATATGATATCGACTCCCTCTTCAACGAGAGATTGCAGAATCATCTGACTGCCACTCATTTGCGTATCTGTTTGTTCGGCAGCTTGCATCTTCGCTTCTACCTCGAGATCCATACTCATCTCTTTTCCTCCTCCATCGCGTATCGTAATCTGTCCACTCAACATTTACGAAAAAAATAAAATAAAAAAAACCTTTCCATCCCTCACTTCTGTTCGACAAAAGGGGCGAAAAGGTTTCGCGGTACCACCCTAATTCCCAGCACCAAAGCGCTGGCTCATGACGCAACCGATTTGCGTCTTTTTCGTAACGATCAGATCGTTGTTCTGACCGGCAGCCACTACTTATGTTCATCGCTGCACTCAGAGGGGAGTTCATCTTAAGCTTTACTGCCGGGTTCTCAGCATCCCTCGGCTCTCTGTGAAGTAAATGTCTTTCGACTACTTATCCTCTTCAACGTTTTAAGTCATTCAATTATACGAATTTCGAATGTTCGATTGATAGATATGTTACCACAAGTATGAATATAAAACATAGTTATTCTAAATTTTTTTGTTATGCTTTCATTTCTTTTTCGTAAACCGGTGTTCCGTCTTGCAGAATCTTCTCACGAAACGCTTCAGTTAATCGAATGGTTTCTTGACCTGGTTTGCCATCAGAGATCACACGACCATCGACTTTAACGACAGCAATGACTTCTGCAGCTGTGCCGGTTAAGAATACTTCGTCTGCTGTATAGACGTCGTGCCTCGTAAACGGTTGTTCTTTTACGGTGTACATTAAGTCATCTGCAATATCAATAATTGCTTGCCTCGTAATTCCTTCAAGGGCACCAACGTATCCTGGTGGCGTGTAAAGCACACCATTCTTTACGATAAAAATGTTGTCACCAGAGCCTTCTGCAACGTATCCGTCATCATTTAGCATCAACGCTTCAGGAACGCCTGCAAGATTGGCCTCAATCTTTACCAATATATTGTTCAAATAATTAAGTGATTTAACCTTCGGACTAAGCACATCAGGACGGTTTCTTCTCGTTGCTACACTGACAATTTCAATTCCCGTCTTATACAATTCTTTTGGAAATAGTGCTAGTTCTTCTGCAATTACAATAACTTGAGGTGTTCCACATGATCTAGGTCTAATCCTAAATTGCCGACCCCACGAGAGACGACGACTCGAATGTACGCATTCTCTAGATCATTCTTACGAACCGTATCGACTACGATTTCTGTCATTTCATCTAATGAATACGGAATTTCCATCATGATTGATCTTGCTGATTCAAAAAGACGAATGAGGTGTTCTTTTAATTTATAGACGTTGTTGTCGTACGTACGAATCCCTTCAAACACGCCATCGCCGTATAAGAATCCGTGGTCATAAACGCTAACTTTCGCTTCATGCTTACGTACGAACTCGCCGTTCATAAATATCCACTGCTGTTCTTCTTCCATACGATCACCTCAAGACTTCAGTAAATGTACACCGTACAAAACCATTTGTTTCTCTCACGAGTACAACGATGTTGTTGTCTATCATACCGCTAAGTGATATGACGGTCAACCGTTTTTTGACAACTTTTCTGACAATATAAAACGATTGTAAAAGAACGTATGTTCGTATATAATAACATTAACTATTTGTTAGGAGTGGATTGACGATGTATTTGCACCCTTATTCTTATTTAGAAAAAGAGCTTTCAACGAATATTGAACAGAAATCAGTCATTGAGCAATTGGAGACCGCTCTTTATAGAAGTATTCCACTTACCATTTCGATACTCAAAGAAGAAATGGCCGCTCATTTACACGGTACATGCGTAGAAGTAGATCACGAAAGCAATCGCGTTGTCTTTAATCAAGACCCAACGTTCTTTTTTTATTCCATTTGAACAAATTACAGATGTCGCTTTTACATAAGATAGGTTTTTCCTCGTATTTTATCATTCGTTTTATTTACGGAGTCGTTATTTTTGTTATATATTATTTTTTTCTTATCAACGATTCTGAGATGAAAGATTTTTGTTTAGTGCTCTTCACCACTTTAAAGCTTCAATCCCCCAAACCCCTAGCGTATTATTTCATTATAAATGATGTTGAATTTTCTAAAGATTATTGACATTTCGATTCGTCTTTCGTTATTATTACAGTATTAACATAGTCCGATATAATATTGTGATACTTTTTCTGGACTAAGGAGGCGTCGTTTTGACAACATCCCTTTCTTCTTATCTCGATCAATTAGAACGAATGGACCATGACTATCCACTTCTTAGAATGATTCAACCAGATGGTAGTAAAGCATTTACTGAAGAAGAGTACGATGTAACATTACTTCTTTCGTTTTACAAACAAATGCTTCGAGCACGCATGTTTGACAGAAAAGCGATTAATTTACAACGTCAAGGTCGGATCGGCACATACGCTCCTTTCGAAGGCCAAGAGGCTGCTCAAATTGGGAGTGCATCCGCTCTTCAACAAGGAGATTGGATGTTTCCGACGTATCGTGACCACGCAGCAACGATGACCTACGGTCATTCATTGGAGACCATATTTCGTTATTGGAAAGGAAGATCGATGGGTGTGTCCCACCTGCTGGGTTAAACATTTTACCTCCTTCCGTTCCCATTGCTACACAATTGTTACACGCTGTTGGTGCATCATGGCTGAACGTTTAAAAGGTCAGGACCGAGTTGCAATTGCCTATTTTGGAGATGGTGCTACTTCAGAAGGCGATTTTCATGAAGGATTAAATTTTGGAAGCGCTTTCAATACACCGACGATTTTCTTTTGTCAAAACAATCACTTTGCAATAAGCGTCCCGATTCATAAGCAAATGAAATCAAGAACGATTGCTCAAAAAGCATTCGCATATGACATTGAAGGCATTCGCGTTGATGGTAATGATGTACTAGCCGTCTACAAAGTGATGGAGTACGCAGTTGAAAAAGCACGTCGTGGAGATGGACCAACATTAATTGAAGCTGTCACGTGGCGTTACGGAGCACATACGACAGCAGATGATCCTACAAAGTATCGCGATCAAAGTATTAATGAAGAACGTCGCGATGAAGATTGTCTTCTTCGGCTTGAGCGATTCCTTCGCCAAGAAGGCGTCTTTGATGAGCAACAGATTGAAGATGCGACACATGAGATTGCGATGGAAATTGATGAAGCCGTAGAACGCTTCGAGCGTGCAGAAAAGCCGAATCCAAATGATATGTTTGACCATGTATTTGAAGATCAAACACCTTCACTACGAGAACAACATCAACAGTTTCAAAAGGAGGTCACTTCATGACGAGTTCTTTACAACAAACCAAAGAATTAACGATGGTGCAAGCCATTACGGATGGGTTAAAGATCATGTTAGAAGAAGACCCGACGACGATGATTCTCGGAGAGGATATCGGTGTAAACGGCGGGGTATTTCGTGCAACAGACGGTCTGCTTGAACAATTCGGAGAGCATCGTGTGATCGATACACCCCTGGCTGAATCTGGCATTATTGGAACGAGTATTGGGCTTGCCCTTAACGGTTTTAAACCGATTGCAGAGATGCAATTCCAAGGGTTTATTTACCCTGCATATGAACAAATTGTTTCGCATGCTATACGAATTCGAACACGTACGCTTGGGGCTTTTACCGTACCGATGGTTATTCGCGCTCCATATGGCGCCGGCATTCATGCTCCTGAATTGCACTCTGATAGTATGGAAGCGATGTTTACACATCTACCTGGATTAAAAGTTGTTATCCCTTCTAACGCTTATGATGCAAAAGGACTGTTAATTTCTGCGATTGAAGATCCTGATCCTGTGTTGTTTATGGAACCGATGCGTACGTACCGTTCTACACGAGCGACCGTACCGAGTGAGAAATATACCGTGAAGATTGGTGAGGCATCGACCCTTACAACAGGAGAAGACGTCACAATTCTTGCCTATGGCAACATGATAAGCCCTGCACTTGCTGCTGCTAAACAGGCAAAAGAGAACGACAATGTCAACGTTGAAGTCGTCGATCTACGTACGTTGTACCCTCTCGATGAACAAACGATTCTTGAATCGGTGGAGAAAACCGGAAGAGTAGTGATTGTCCATGAAGGGCACAAAACGAGTGGGTTTGGCGCTGAACTCATCGCTTTCATTAACGATAAAGCACTCTTTTCTCTTCGAAATCCGATTGTTCGGGTTACTGGTTACGATGTTCACGTTCCTTTCTTTTCAATAGAAGAACATTATATCCCGAATGCAACACGCATTTACAAAGCCATTGAAACCGTGTTGCACGAAGAGTAGGAGGCTCATATATGTTTGAGATGAAATTGACCGATTTAGGAGAAGGCATTCATGAAGGAACGGTCGATACCCTATATGTAGGGGTTGGCGATGTTGTGACTGTGGACCAACCTGTTATCGCTGTACAAACTGATAAAGTAACTGCCGACTTACCATCACCTGTTGCTGGAACGATTAAAGATATTGTCGTTTCCGAGGGAGACGTTGTCTCTCTAGGCGAAGTGATGGTAAAAATAGCGAATCAAAACCAAGAGAAAGAAACGCTCACTACGAAGACAATTGAAAAGGCAACAGCAGAAAGCCAGACCGAACTACCTGCCACTCGATTGTTTCGTTTGCAAAATGTAAAGGCAGCACCGTTCACACGAAAACTCGCACGTACGTACGGGATTGCCATCGAAACAGTAACGGGCACTGGAAAGAACAATCGAATTACGATCGAAGATATACGGCGTCATATTGAACAGCCTACGAGACCCGAAGACGAAGTTGCCGCTTCAACGGCAATTGAGGAGACGACAATGCGCAAAAGCGCCCCCGCGCGAACGTCCATACCGTATAAAGGTCGAAGAAAACAGATTGGCGCAAAAATGACGCAATCAGTCAAAGCAATCCCGCATGTCACTCACTTCGAACGAATTGATGTGACCGAGTTGTTGTCGTTAAAAGAATCTTATAGCCATCAATCTGGCGCAAGCTTATCTTTATCCGCTGTCTTCATAAAAGCAATCGCAATTTCGTTACATGACTTCCCCATCTTCAACAGCAAGCTAGATGAAGAGCGCGGAGAAATTGTCTTTCAAGACACGGTTAACATCGGGATGGCGACACACGCTGAGGAAGGGCTGATTGTTCCGGTTGTGAAAGATGTTGATACACTTAGCATCCAAGAGATTCACGACCAATTCAAACAGTTAACGAAAAAAAAGCGCAAACGAACACGTGTGAGTTGAAAGACTTGCAAGGCGGTACCTTTACGATGAGTAACGTCGGACCGATCGGTGGCGTTTATGCAACACCTATTATTAATTATCCCGAGACAGGTATTCTCTCCTTCCACAAAATTGAAGATACTCCTGTCGTTCGAGACAAAGAAATTGTTATTCGCTCACTACTTAATGTCTCCTTTTCCTTTGATCATCGGGTTGCTGATGGCTTTCATGCTGTCTCTTTCACGAACCGTGTAAAGGAATTGTTAGAACATCCTATGCACTTACTTGTAGCTCTCAAATAAAAAAGCTTGCTCATCATTGATGGGCAAGCTCTTTTTACGTAATAAAGATTGAGGACTGGCATGTAGCTGCTTTTTTTGTCGTGTTGATAAAGCTCTGCGATGACATACGCGACTCGTTTACCTAAGCGGTCTACTCGCGCATGAACCGTTACAACTCCTTCGGTAACCGGCCGATGAAATGTTGTATCTAAGTTAATTGAAGCAAACCCTTGATGATCGTCAAGCTTCGAAGCAATTGCATAAGCCATCATAATATCTGCCGCTGATGATAAAAAGCCTCCCATCACGACACCGTTTCCATTAATAAACGAATCGTCAACCGTCCAAGTTCCAGTAGATTCACCTTCGTTTGCTGCCGTAACACGAATGTTCATCATTGTATCGCACGGAGGCGGCTCAATCTCGCCGTTAGCAACACGTAAAAAATCACGAATTTCAAACCGCTTCATCGTCATCTCTCCTATCACACGTGCACAAGCAACGCTTCGTCATTTCCTTCAGAGAAGATCGTCTCAAAAAATTCAGTTGCAGGTTTAGTTAAAACATTGTAATAATCGGCAAATAATACGGCTGCGTGACCACCTAGCCAATCGTTTGGCAACAACTCTTCTGGTAAGCTCGGGTCTACGAATAGAAACTTCCGATACTCATGAACAAGTTCTGTTCGCTCTACGAAACAAGCACCCAAGTCCATTTGGCCCCGCTCTATTTGATTTCTCGTAATAATGAATCGCTTGCTATACGCATCAATAAACTGACGATATTTCTCATTGATTTCTTCGATATCCCAACATTGTGTAACGAGTTCTTTTTGTTTTTCTGTTTGCTCATAATCGGAAACGAAGAAGTGGATGTATTGCTCAATGTCATAACGTTCTTTCAATTGTTCAACTTCATCTTCTAGAGGATGAGGGGTAATCCAACAACTGTGTGTGAGTGAACCAAACCCACTCCACGATAGTTCCTTTCGAAGCTCATCTCGTAACTTTCGTTTACTTTCAGGTATGGAATAGATGAGCATGCGCCACTTCCCATCCCAATTTTCTTCGTGTTGCTTAAAAATTCTTCTACCTGCTTCTTTCATTCGTCTCGTACCTTGGGTTGTTAGTGAATAGTAGCTTCGATTTCCTTGCTTTTCGGCTTGAACCCACCCTTGCTTTTGCATTCTTGACATGGCAGCACGTACGGCTTGTGCATTATGACCAAATTCTTCAAGTAATCGTATTAGCGTACCAATCCACACTTTACTTCCATAATGTTGAATATAATCTCCATAAATCGTAAAGATCATCGATCTCGTATTTAATTTTTTCGTCAAGAAACTCCGATCCTTTCTTTACTAGAGCCCGCTACAGCGTTCATTATAGCAGAACCGTCCAAAAACAGGGAATGATCGGAAAATAAACTTCCGATCATCCCAATTTTTTTAATGGCTAAGAATTGCACGATCATTCGCAAGTTGATTGCCTTGAATTTTTTTGAAATTCTTCCAGCAAACGCTCAACCGTTAATCGCTGTTTTTCTTCACCTTCTGCTTCAAAAATGATTTGGCCTTTATCCATCATAATTAAGCGGTTGCCTAAGTCTAGTGCTTGTTGCATGTTGTGCGTAACCATAAGTGTTGTTAACTCATTTTTGCTTACGATTTCTTTCGTCTTGTCTGTAATGAGCTCTGCTCGAGAAGGGTCAAGTGCAGCTGTATGCTCATCTAATAGAAGTATAGACGGATCGGTAAACGTTGCCATAAGTAGCGAAAGTGCTTGGCGTTCACCACCTGACAAAAAAACCAACCTTTGCATTTAATCGATCTTCTAACCCAAGACCTAGCGATTCTAGTTGTTCTTTGAAAAACGTCTTTCGACTTTTTGTGACACCTTTTGCGATAAACGAACGTTTTCTCGTTCGGCTATACGCCATTGCCATGTTCTCTTCAATCGTCATTGAAGGTGCTGTCCCTGCCATTGGATCTTGGAAGACACGGCCGATGAGCTTGGAGCGCTCGTGTTCTTTTAACCTTGTTACGTCTTTTGTATCGATTAGTATCTTCCCAACATCAGGGGTTAGATTACCTGCGATTAAGTTCATCAGCGTTGATTTACCGGCACCGTTACTACCAATAACAGTCACAAAGTCACCGTCTTTTAAATCTAAATAGACGTTTTCTAGTGCTGCCTTTTCATCGGTCGTACCTTCATTAAACACTTTAAAGATCTGACTTAGTTGCAGCAACGGATTTCTCCCCCCCATATTGCTCTTTTATCTTACGAGCTTTGCGATATTTACGCCTTCGCTCTTTGCCATTCTCAAGTAGCCTCGGTACGACAAGGGCTCCAATTACAATAATGGCTGTGATGAGCTTCATGTCACCCGTCTCAAGAAACCCTACGCGTAGCGCAAGTGCGACGACCATTCGATAGATGACTGCCCCAACAATAACAGCAATCGTAATTTTGAAAATCGACCCTTTTCCAAAGATCGCTTCACCGATAATAACGGAAGCAAGACCAATAATAATCATTCCGATCCCCATATTCACATCGACGAAACTACTATATTGTGTGACGATCGCCCCGGATAAGGCTACAAAAGCATTGGAAATACCGAGACCTAAAATCTTAAGACGATCCGTATTCGCAGATAAACTGCTAATCATACGTGGATTATCCCCAGTTGCACGAATTGCAAGACCAACTTCTGTACTTAAGAAGAAGTCGGTAAATAGCTTTACGACGATAACAATCATAATGGCGAACAACAAAATACCCCATGTTGAAGGTGTAAATGGTAGATTTAATGTCGTAAACAAACTCGTCATCCAACCATCAAACGGTAATGTCGCCCAAAAACTTTGAAACATCGTCATAATCGTATCTTCACGCATGAGCGGGATGTTCGGACTATTCCCCATAATTCTTAAATTAATCGAGTATAGCGCGATCATCATTAATATCCCGGATAGTAAAGGGTTAATCTTTCCTTTTGCATGTAACGTTCCCGTAATTGAACCGGCTATAAAACCTGCACCAACTGCTGCTAATGTGGCAAGAATTGGTGAGTAGCCACTAACAATCATAATGGCGGCTACAGCCCCACCTGTAACAAAACTTCCATCCACTGTTAAATCGGGGAAGTTCAAAACTCGAAACGATAAATAAACTCCTAGTGCCATAATTCCGTATATGAGTCCAAGTTCAACTGAGCCGAAAAGGGCGGTGAACATTCGACTTCACCTACCTAACTTATTCGTTAATTACGTTATCAGCAATTGAATCCCACTCTTCGTCCCAATCAAGCCCCATACGTTCTGCTGCACCTTCATTAAATACGAGTTCCAATTCTGGCGGGAATTCTACAGACAACGTCGCAGGATCTGCACCATTTACGAGAACGTCTGCAGCCATCTCACCTGTTTTGTAACCAATGTCGTAATAAGAGAACCCGAATCCAGCAAGACCACCTGCCGCAACTGAATCTAATTCACCGACAAATAACGGCAGACTTTCTCGTTCTGCAACGCCAATTACTGCGTCAAGTCCAGAAACGACTTCATTATCAGTTACGATGTAAATCGCATCAATTGATCCAATCAAACTTTCCGTTGCACTTTGTACGTCAGCTGACGTTTGAACTGTTGCTGTTTCTACAGATAACCCTAGCTCGTCAGCGGTTTCTTGAGCGATACTCACTTGGTACTCAGAGTTTTGTTCACCTGCGTTATATACCATACCGAACGTTTCAATGTCGAATTGTTCTGACATCAATTCGACCGTTTGTGAAATGGCATCCGGGTGAAGGTCCATCGTACCCGTAACGTTTCCACCTGGCGCTTCTAATGTATCCACAAGTTGAGCCCCTTCTGGGTCAGTTACAGACGTAAATAAAATTGGAATTTCAGAAGTTGATGTTGTCATAATTTGCGCCGCAGGTGTAGCATTAGCGAAAATTAAATCAACGTCATTTCCAACGAATGTATCTGCAATTGTCTGCAACACATTCATGTCCCCGTTAGGTTTTGATCATCATAAGTAATGTCTAAACCTGCTTCTGCCAATGCGTCTTTAAACCCTTCTGTCGCCGCATCTAACGATGGATGATCCGCGTATTGAACGACGCCAACGTCGAAACTCTCTCCTTCACTAGCTGCAGCAGGCTCATCTTCTCCATCATCTTCAGCAGCTTCTTCATCCTCATCCTCAGTTTCTGTTTCTGTTTCTGTTTCTGTTTCTGTCGGCTCTGCAGGAGCTTCCTCTTCTGTGTCTCCACATGCGACGAGCATCGTTGCCGCAAACATCAATGTACCAGAACCAATCATCCATTTTTTCAATTTAAATCCCCCTTATTTACAATATTATGAAAAGTAGCGATAGAAATCTTTGCTACGTTTCTTAAACATAGTATGACATAATTCAGCACCAATTTTAATCCTTTAAACGGCTAAATTCTATAATCTATGAGGAATTTTTGACTACGATTTATGAATAAGTTACATGGTAAAACTGGGCGTGTCAATAACGAGTATTAAGTTTTTAATTAAAAAGTATTAATTTTCTAAACTTTTATTATTGATTTTTATATGACGTGTGATAAGATGACGTTATAAAGACGTTATATAGGAGGATCGCTTCATGTACCACTATTTAGAGCACCAAAAGGGTCCAACACGAATGAAGATCCGATTCTTTACGAGAATTTCATGCAACGAATTGAGAACGGAGATAAGATTGAAGCGAATGACTGGATGCCTGCTGAGTATCGCGATACGTTAATTAAATTGATTTCAATGCATGGCATCAGCGAAGTTATGGGAGCGCTTCCAGAGAAAGAATGGGTACCTAAAGCCCCATCTTTAGAACGTAAACTTGCCATTATGGCGAAAGTTCAAGATGAAATGGGGCATGGTCAGTTACTTCTAAGAGTTACTGAGGATCTCATGAAGCCTTATGGAAGAAACCGCCAACACTTAATGGAAGATTTATTATCTGGACGATTAAAGTTTCATAATGTGTTCCATATGCCAACGAAAACGTGGGCTGATGCTGGAATGGTCGGTTGGCTCGTTGACGGTGCAGCGATTATTTCCCAAACGAACATGCTTGATGCATCTTACGGTCCTTATCAACGTGCCTTACAGCGCATTTGTAAGGAAGAAGTGTTTCATGCGCAACACGGGGAATCCATCATTATGGCACTTGCGGAAGGCACAGAAGACCAACGAAAGATTTTGCAAGATTCGCTCAATCGTTGGTGGCCATCACTGCTCATGTTTTTCGGACCTGCAAGTGCAGAAACGACCGGCTCATCAAAACAAGAGATTACAATCAAATACAACATCCGCAAAAGTACGAACGAAGAGCTTCGACAAGCCTTCTTAGATAAGTACATGCCGCGCGTATTTTCACTCGGACTCACCGTCCCTGATGAAACGATGCACTATGACGACGTCCAAGAAAAGTGGATTTACCAACAACCGGATTGGAATGAATTTAAACAAATCATCCAAAACAAAGGACCACGCTCAAAAGAACGCCTAAAAGTGCGTGAGATTGCCTATTCGAACAATAGCTGGGTGCGAGAAGCTTTAGCCGTTGCTGGAGGTGATCGTCCATGAGTGAGCAAGATTTCTATCAAGAATTCGAAGTTTTCAGCCGCAAGAATCCGAGAAGCGGATTGATGCATCAGTTTAGTCTACTAGCCCCAAATGAAGAGATGGCAATGATTCTCGCTCAAGAGAACTTCATGAGGCGTGAAGAAGTCATGGACATATGGGTCGTTCCTTCTTCTTCCATTCGTCACATGACTGACGAAGAGCGCGAAGCCCTTACCCAACGTATAGACAATAAGAATTACCGTACGACGAAAGCCTACGGCTATTTACGAAAAAAATGGCAAGACAAAGAGCAAGGAATGCTCGATGAACAAGAGATTATGTCTTGGAAGGAGGTTAAAAAGAATCGTGGATAAACGTAATCAGGCACTCATTGATTTGCTATATCAATGTGCAGATGATGACCTGCTCGTTTCATTTCGAGGTTCTGAGTGGTTAGGTCTTGCTCCCCACATCGAGGCGGATGTACCTTCTCATCAATTACACAGAATACGATGGGGCATGCGGTTTACTTCTATCGCCTTCTTCAAGAGCTTGGTGAAGGTGACGTAGACGTTCTTGCTCACGAGAGATCTTCTGTTAAACGACGTAATGCCGTTTACCTTGAAAAGCGAAATGGCGACGGTCAGTACGACGAAGATCCTTACTTTGACTGGGCACTTGCCGTCGTACGTGGTTATTTTTATGAGACGTATAAACGAGTGAAGCTCATCTCATTCACCAACTCTTCTTATGAGCCTCTCGCCACCTGTGCTAAACGTATTTTACCTGAGCAGCGGTATCATCTTGCTTATTGGGAAGAGTGGATGAAGCAATTGCAACAAAGTTCTCAGACTGCCAAAGAAAAAAATACGCACGAGAATTAAAGAAGCTTGGTCGATGAGTTTGGACTTAGTTGACTTTGGTCAATACGAACAAACTCTTCTGACCGAAGGCTATATAAACGATCCAAATGAGCTAAAGCAACAATGGTTATCCGAGCTACAATCCAAAGTGAAAGACCTTCCAACACGTCCATTAGAACAAGTAAAGAATGGTCGAAACGGAGAGCATACGAAAGATTTGGATGAAGCTTTGGCAACATTATCAGAAGTCTATCGAACCGATCCAGTCGCTCAGTGGTAACGAAATTAACTTATAGAAACGAGGACTTACTATGGCTAAATTAATCGCACTGTATAAGCAACCGGAAGACAAAGCAGCATTTGATGAACATTACTTCAACACACATGCGCCAATCACGAAGAAAATTCCTGGATTAAAAGAAATGAACGTCACGAAGTTTGTTGGTACACCGATGGGAAAAGAAAGCGATTATTACCTCATGTGTGAAATGGTTTATGAATCTCATAACGCCTTAAAAGCAGGACTTAAAAGCGATGAAGGTAAAGCATCTGGAAAAGATTTAATGAGCTTTGCCGGATCTTTAGTAACGCTAATGATTGGCGAGGATGTCGATGAATAACGAGACGAAAACGACCGACGAACTTCTCGTTCAACTACGAGAGAACGTCTGCTACGTCACGTTTCAACGACCTACCTATTATAATGCATTCACGCCGAGTTTATTGCAATCGCTTACAAGCATTATTGAAGACGCTGATCGAAATGATCAAGTTCGAGCGATTGTGATTACGGGTGCTGGCAAAGCGTTTTGCTCGGGTCAGGATTTAAAAGCAATGAAATCCGAAGAAACTTACGATCAGTTGCTAGAAAACAACTATCACCCACTGTTACGCGTCATGCGCGCGGCAAATACACCACTTATTGCTGCTGTAAATGGTACTGCTGCTGGTGCAGGGATGAGCCTTGCGATCGCTTGTGACTATCGCCTCGTCCAAGCAAACACGACTTTTATTAGTGCATTTACAAACATCGGCTTAGTACCAGATGCAGGGATGATGTATGACCTACCACGCCTTGTCGGTTCAGCGAAGGCATTTGAGATCGCTACATTAAATGAAAAAATCTCAGGTGAACAAGCAATTGCTCTACATCTTGCCACTCGCTACATCCACGATGATTGGCATGAAGGCGTTGAACAATTTGCGAAGAGAATTGCTGCCATGCCTACTGAGGCCCTTCGATTAACGAAAGAGCTGCTCTTCGGTGGATTACAAGAAGACTATGAAACGTATTTGAATCATGAAGCCCGCGCTCAGCTTAAAGCTGGTAACACAAGCGACCATAAAGAAGGATTATACGCCTTCAAAGAAAAGCGAACCCCACAGTTTACAGGTCTGTAAGCTGTAGGGTTCGCCCTATTTTTGTTGCTTTTTCCTTTGGTGTCTTCTTGTGATACGTAGCGCTAAATTCGCAACTGCCATCGCAGCAACTAGCGTGACGAACAGTGCGGTTATGACTCCGAACACACTCGTATGCCAATTAAAAAAAACAACAAGTAGATGAGCGCAATTAATGGAAATAAGATGTCGAGCCACTTCACGTTAACACAGCCTTAGTATGTCTTTTCTATTAGAAAGTGTACTCGATTCCTTCATTCA
Source organism: Geomicrobium sp. JCM 19055 (assembly GCF_000698185.1). Classification (NCBI taxonomy): domain Bacteria; kingdom Bacillati; phylum Bacillota; class Bacilli; order Caryophanales; genus Geomicrobium; species Geomicrobium sp. JCM 19055. The sequence continues at coordinate 28,013 of NZ_BAXL01000009.1, read as the reverse complement.
ACTCAACTTATTGCATTCATTTAGCTTCCTCTGTACGTTTGGTATCCCCAAGGAGAGATTAATAACGGCACGTGGTAATGTTCATCTGGATCGGTAATTTTAAAACGGATCGGCACCGTTTCATAGAAGCTCTGTTCGTTAAAATAACCCCCAACCTGAAACTCTAATTCAAATACCCCTTCTTTAAGCTGTTCACCTTGCAAAAGAGGTTCATCGACTCTGCCGTCATCATTCGTCCAAGCCCCTTGAAGGTATTCTTCTCGTTCACCAAGATTAATAGAATACAATTTAATGTGTACATGTTTCGCAGGTAGACCGTTTGAGAGATCTAGAACGTGTGTCGTTACCTTTCCCAATTCTCTCTCCTCCTTTTAACGATGACTCTCCTCTACGCCAATGTTGGCAGTCTGTCGCTCGTTTTCTAAGTCCGTCCGCGTCACTTGGAATCGTTGAAAACCATACGGCAAACGTGGTTCTGTGTACACTTTGCCTTCAGAATCTGGTACTTGTTCAACAACTGTATCCCACGTGCGGTTCTGCGATTCAAAGCGAACGTCTTTTAATGAAGGAAAACGTTGCAACATCCGTAACCCGATGTGATAGATTAAGCTTTGAATGGATGGTGATGCGGTTTCGTGAAACACTGTACTCGCAATGTCTTTTACTTGCTCGTGAGCAACGAACCCGTCCTCTTCTTCTCCTAGTTCATACGTCCACCCTATGTTCAAATAAATAAAAAGCGGTCGATTTCCATCTTCCGGTAATGTTGTATACTCATCACGAATAAAACCGACAAACGAATTGTCTTTCACTTTAATCAACTGCAAATCCGTGAGCTCACTCATCTGCTGTACACTTGCTATTGCCCCTTCACGACGTTCCATATGAATGAACGCTTTCAACTTTTCATTTCTAGACTTCTTGTACACAAGATCACTCATTTTCGGCTCATCATTCTCCGTTGTAACAGTTGCCTCAAATGGTAATAAATCTGCCGTCATCTTGACCGTCTCGATATGAGCATAGTGTTCAAGAAACGCATGAGCGACATACTGTACAAATTGCTCAGCCGTTGTACCGGAAAAAGTCGCTAAATGCCGTTGAATAAAGTTCTTCATTGAATCCGTTGCCACGACCTTCGAGTTGTCTCCTTCAGTAAATGAAGATAAAAATTCCTTCCCCCTACTTCTACCGTCACATCTAACCCAAACACTGTATTGTCTCGTTCTTTAAATGACGATTCAGGAATTTGTCTACTTGCTACAACGGGCTCCATAAACGTACGATAAGCGAAAACATTTCCTTTTCCATACGTCATCATTTCTCTCTCGTCCACGATGAATTCCTCCTCGAAACTTGTTAACCTTGAATTCGATCACATAAGCGAAAGTAAGCAATTTTATAGACTTCTTGCAATGCAGTTGAGATTTCTTCTTCTTTTGTTAACAACAACCTTCTTTGAATCGCTTCAACAATCGCGTCTTTTGATTGACCTTTAACTGCCTTTATAAAAGGAAACCCAAACGCTTCAACATATTGCTCATTTAACTGTAAAAACGTCTCGTACTCCTCATCATTTAATTGATCCAATCCGACCTTGCGCTGTTCCGCAACTGACATTGGTGCCATCTTCTCTCGTGCCCCGAGCTTTGGGTGAGACCGAATTAACGTTAATTGATCCTCAACGTCCGCTTCTTCCACACTCATCACCATACGTTCATGCACTTCTTCAACTGTTTTATATGGACGATTGTCGCAGCTTCCTCAGCAACCCACGGTGAATGTTCAAAGACGTCCGCTAACGTGACCGTAAAAAAGTGAGTGTCATTTTCATTTAGCTGTTTCAAGGTTACCAACTCGAACACTCCTTTCGTTCCTTTCATCGTAGAAGAGGAAAGACGAACTGTCTTTGTGTACATCGTCTAAATCTATTCGCTACAATTAGAACATGTTTACAACGAAGCATTCAATGTAGGATGGATTCGAAAGGCAATTCTCAACTGCAACGTCGTTTCAGGTTCGTTAACTTTTTTACCAAGTAAATCTTCAATCTTTTCTAGACGGTAAATGACGGTATTACGATGAACGTACAAGCGATTGGCAGTCTCGGTAATCTGACAATGCGTTTCTAAATAAACGGCTAACGTGTGTAACAAGTCAGGGTCATCAATTCGCTGTAACGTATACTCACAGAAACTACGTAAATCTTCACCTGGAATCATTCGCAATAACTCGCTAACGTCTTTCGTATGATACGCTTGAATAAATTGGCGATTACCTGAAAGTAGCCCCGAGTTTAGGGCGTTTAGCGCTTCTGAATAGCCTGCTTTCACATCGAGAAATTCATGACAAATGTTACTAATCCCAAATGACACGGACCGACCCAGTTGTTGAATGACATGATCTTGAATCATCTCTACCATCATTCGTGTAGGCGAATGCCAGTCACTCGGATGGACTTCTCCAGTTTCCTCAGCGAGAATACAACAATAATTGCCATTCATAAAGAAATAGGTTGGAATCGCGAACATCGCAAGCTCCTCTTCAATTAACGCAAATACTTTCTCAACTTCGATAACGTTTTGTTTAAAACCAAGTGAAGCCTCGCGGGCATCCATTTTCCCTACAAAACAGCTAAATTGTTGATTGTTGTAGATGTCGAACTCCTTTGCTCGGCTAAGCACCTCATCATTGGTTAGAAAAGCATCGTCTAAATAGTTTTTAAAAAACTCGTTGCGCGCACGTTGCGTATATTGTTTGACTGCGTTCTCTTTCATCACTTCAAAGGCAATTACATTCGTTGCTTGTTCTAACGTTAAAATCGTCCGATGCGTTAAAGGTGTATCACTTAAAACGACTAACATCCCTTTAGTAATGTTGCTCATCTCTACTGCAAATGCGGTAACAACTTGCTTACTGTCGACAAGAGAAAAGTACGTATGATGAGTTTGGGACAAAAAGCACTGCTGTTTTCCACTAATGGACTTATTCAATGTCTCTAAGTTCGAGTGATCTTCCCCTGATGTTGCAACTAAAATTGATTGATGATTCAGTAAATAAACCGGAAGACTCACAACGTCTGACACCGTTGTTAGCAAGTGACTTAACCCTTTTCCGCTCATCACACTTTCTGAAAACGTTTGATGCGCAGCCATCGCTTCTTTCATCTCTAACGTTTGAACGTTTAAAATCGCGCTTAGTGTCTGATTCACGATCGATCCTAACCGAACGTGAAAAGGCAATTCAATAATTGGAAAATGCAAGGCATCCGCATATGCTCTTACGTCTTCTGGAATGGATGCTAGAAAACGTTTCGTCTTAATTCCGAGTCCAGCACAACCTCTTCGCGCCATTTTTTTCAATTAACTGTTTTAGACTCGTTGGATCTTCTTTGAAATGATATGCCGTTGTAATAAGAAGCTCGTCTTGCTTTAAATAGTCAGCGATATCAGGTGCATCCATCATATTGACGTTTTCGACATTCCGCCAAAGGCCACTACTTCCTGAAATAACGTCTGCTTCTTGAAAAATCGGTAATTGTAGAATGTGTCCGAGTTGCATGATGATCGCCTCCAAACAATTGGTTAAGTTATACAAGAAATCGAAAGAAAACTCACGAAACATCTAATGATTTCCTCACATCATACCAGTAAACTAGAAAAAACAAAGATAGTATGTAAGATCACCTAACAAATTGTTCGAGTGAAGGAGGCAAAACTTGAAACAACAATCACTATTGAATCAATCAACGACAGTCCAATCCATACTTGATTGGCTTCATACGTTCGGTAAATCGAGTGATACAGGGAATACGAGGCTTCTTTATTCGAATGATTGGATGAATGCCCAGAACGCGTTATTTGACCAATTCCAGCAATCAAGCTTAACGCCGTACTTTGATGATGTAGGGAACTTATTCGGAAGAGTGGAAGGTATGAGCAGAAATCATAAAGAAGCGATACTCGTCGGCTCCCATATTGACACGGTGATTGACGGCGGCAAATACGACGGGGGGTATGGCATTGCCGCTGCTTGGATTGCGGTCAAGGAACTTCTTGAACAACACGGAAGACCACGTCAAACGATTGAGGTCGCTTCATTGTGTGAAGAAGAAGGTAGTCGCTTTCCTTTAACATTTTGGGGGTCAGGAAATATTACAAACAAACATAAACAGATTGTATCGACTGAAATTGTCGACCACGAAGGCGTATCATTGTACAGCGCAATGATTGAAAAAGGATTCGGGCTCGGTCGCTATCCACAGCCTTATCGAGAAGACTTGTCACACTTTTTGGAAGTGCATATTGAACAAGGCTGTGTCCTCGAGCAAGATCATCAAGACATTGGCATTGTACAAAGCATCGTCGGACAACGCCGCTACACGATTGTCGTGAATGGCAAGAGTGATCATGCCGGAACAACACCCATGAATCGAAGAGTCGACGCATGGAAAGTGCTGCAAGTCTTATGACTTCGTTTACTCAGTTCGCTCGTCGTCTCGATGACGACTTAGTGAGTACTGTCGGTAAAATTGAAGCGAAACCGAATACCCCAAACGTCATTTGCCATCAAGTGACGTTTTCACTCGACGTTAGACACCCGAGCGTTACAACCCTTGAATTGTATGAACAGGAAATGAACACCCTTATCGCTCAATTAGAGCGAGAAAAACGAGTCAACGTTCATGTGAACCGTTGGACGAACGTCCAACCTGTCAATATGGATGATTCACTTGTTGAACTTGCCTATAAAGAAAGCGAACGACTCAACTATCAAACGAAATTTATGCACAGTGGTGCTGGACATGATGCTCAAATCTTCGGGACTCATTGTAAAACGTCGTTATTGTTCGTCCCAAGTAAAGACGGCATTAGCCACTCACCGAAAGAGTTCACCGCAGAGCATCATTTACGTGCAGGCGTTAACGTCTTAAAATCAATGATTTATACACTTGCCTACGAGAAAAGGAGCTCTTATCATGACGAATTACCTCTCTCCTAAACGAACGATAATGACACCTGGCCCGGTTGAAGTTGACCCTGTCGTATTGCGAGCAATGTCTGCTCCAATTCTTGGTCAGTTTGATCCTGCGTTTACGAACATGATGAATGATACGATGCATATGCTTCGTTCACTGTTCCAAACGAAAAACCGTTGGGCTTTTCCGATCGACGGTACGTCACGATCAGGAATTGAATCTGTACTCGCAAGTGTGGTATCCCGTGGGGAAACAGTCCTTATTCCTGTGTACGGCCGATTCGGTTATCTATTGCAAGAAATTTGTGAACGGTACGGGGCAAATGTTGTCACGATCGAGCAACCACAAGGAACTGTCTTCTCACAAGCAACGATCATTGACGAGATTTATCGCATTCGCCCCGATATCGTTGCAATTGTTCATGGCGAAACGTCAACAGGGTGTATGCAACCGATCGATCAACTCGGTCAGGCTTGCCTTAATGTGGATGCGTTATTTATTGTTGATGCGGTTGCAACAATTGGAGGCACAGAAGTAAACGTAGATGAGTGGCAAATCGATGCTTGTATCGGCGGTACGCAGAAGTGCTTGTCGGTTCCTTCTGGCATGGCACCGATTACGTATAACGAACGCATTGAACGCGTGCTACAAAAAAGAAAAAAAATCGAACGTGGAATTGCAACCGACGATGACTTGCAAACACCTCAACAGGACAACATCATTCCGAGCAATTACTTTGACTTGAGCCAACTACAAGAGTATTGGGGTCCAAGACGACTTAATCATCATACGGAAGCAACGTCGATGCTCTATGCACTTCACGCTGGTTTAACGATGGTATTGAATGAGGGATTAGAAGACCGCTTTGAACGTCACCGCACTCATGAAGCCGCTCTTATTGCAGGCATTCGTGCTTTAGGTTTAACGTTGTTCGTTCAAGAAGACTATAAACTGCCTGTCGTTACGTGTGTTAACGTTCCAGAAGGTATTGATGCAGATCAAGTTCGCGCCTTTATGCTTGAGCATTTCGGCGTTGAAATTGCGAGTTCCTTCGGATCATTACACGGGAAAATTTGGAGAATTGGAACGATGGGAGCAAGTTGTCGAAAAGAAAATGTCCTTTTCGTACTTGCAGCACTTGAAGCTGCACTCACTTACTATGGCGTTAATTTATCTAGAGGAAATGGCGTTCAGGCAGCGCTCACCTATTACGAAAACCAAGCCAGCAACAAGGAGCGTGTGTAAATGTGTATGATCTCATCATAAAAAACGGTGTTGTTGTGTTGCCACATGAAGTGAAGAACGTCGACATCGGCATTCAAGATGGGAAAATTGTTGCCTTATCATCATCCCTTCAAGTAGCAAGTAGCTCCGTCTACAATGCTGAAAACTGTTACGTGTTGCCTGGTGTCATTGACGCCCATGTTCACCTCAATGAGCCAGGACGGGATCATTGGGAAGGGTTTACGACTGGATCACAAATGCTCGCCGCTGGGGGTTGTACAACGTACTTTGATATGCCGTTAAATAGCATTCCTGCAACGATTAACGAGAACGCTTTTCATGAGAAGAAAAAAATCGGTAGTGAGAAATCGATCAATGACTTCAGATTATGGGGTGGACTAGTTCCAGGTAACCTTTCTGAACTCGCTTCCCTTCATAATCTCGGCGTAATTGGTTTTAAAGCCTTCCTATCACCATCAGGAACAGAAGAATTCGGTCACACGGACGATGAAACATTGCTAGAAGGAATGCGGGAAATCGCTCGCTTAGGGAGCGTTCTTGCTTTACATGCAGAAAGCACACCGATCATTGAACACTTAGAACGTAACGTGAACATTGAAGATCAGGTTCAAGCTTACTCTCACATGCGCCCCATTATCGCTGAAAGTGAGGCAGTCAAACGCAGCTTATCATTCGCTGAACTAACTGGTTGTGCCTTGCATTTCGTCCATATTAGTAATACGAGTACGCTACAACTCATTCAAGAAGCCAAACAACAAGGCCTCAATGTTACCGTTGAAACGTGTCCCCATTACTTATTGTTCAATGATCAAGCGATGTATGAACACGGGGTTCACGCAAAGTGCGCGCCACCGTTACGTAATGAAGAACACCGTGCGCAACTCGTTCAAGCACTCATAAATGGACAGATTGACTTTGTTGCATCAGACCATTCACCAAGTCCGAATACGTTAAAACAAACAGGCAATTTCTTTACGGCATGGGGTGGGATTAATGGAGGGCAATTTACGTTGCTTAGCTTACTTGAACTTACGGAGACGACATCATTAACCATTCAAGATGTCGCCCAGTTAACAGCTACAGCACCCGCCTCACGTTTCAAACTTACTCGTGATCGCGGAAGTATTGAAGAAGGAAAACTCGCAGATCTTGTTGTCGTTAACAAGGACAACCATGATGCTGTTACAAAAGAAACGTTACACTCTAAGCATAAAGACAGCCTCTACCTCGGACATCGATTTCCTCATCGTATTAAAGAAACCTTCTACCGCGGTCAATCAATCTACAAAAGTAACCGTCCGTAAATGTACGGACGGTTACTTTTGTTTTCTAATTGCCGCTCGTACGGCACGTTTAATTCCTTCATACCCTGTACAGCGACAAATATTCCCGGACAATCCTTCAACAATTTGCTCATCACTAGGCTCAGGATTCTCTGAAAGAAGTGCCTTTACAGCCATGACCATGCCAGGTGTACAGTACCCACACTGAAAACCGCCTTCTTCCATAAATGCAACTTGGATTGGATCTAGCGACCCGTTCCCAACGCCTTCGATCGTTGTCACAGAGGCTCCTTCTACTTGATACGCCATGAGTAAACAAGAATTAACGAGTTCTCCATTCACTAACACAGAGCATGCTCCACAACGACCAATTCCACATGATAACTTCGTTCCAGTTAAGGATGGTTCACCATGACGGAGTACGTCAGTCAGTCGGTCAGTCCCATTCGCCTGAATTGACACACGCTCACCGTTTAACATCATGGCTAATCATTTGTGGCTTACAATCGGTTGCTCGTTCTCGAACTCGTTCCACCATGTAGCACCTTCCTTTTCTACAGCCTGAAGAATCGTTGAAGGATCAACAGGTATTTTGTTTATCCAAATGCCGAGTGCATCATGAATTGCTTTCGTAATTGCAGGAGCGACAGCTACGGTACCGATTTCACCGACACCTCGTGGTCCGTGTACATCTCCATCTGGAAGCTTCTCAATGCTATCCACCGTTAACCTTGGTACATCGGAAATTGTTGGCAACATGTACGTATCAAAGTTCGGTTTCAAATAGTGCCCTTGCTCCATTCCCATGTCTTCCATAATCGAGTAACCGAGACTCATCACACCGCCACCTTCAATTTGACCTTTATAGCCAAGCTCATTAACGACCTCACCTGCACTAATCGCTTGATGCAAATGAGTAACAGTCACTTGACCGGTAAGAAGATCAACTTCAACGGCTGCTAAAACCCCTGCAAACGTGTACAAATAATGCCCACCGTCAACTTCATCTGGTGTTGTCGGAAAATCAAACGTCGTCTCCACGACAACATTCGCTTCACTTGTTACTTGTTCACGTAACGACCGATATGTGAGTACTTGCTCCTCGCCCTTATAAATCCCACCGGTCCCTAAACATAGGTCATTCACTGGCTCATCCGTAATTAATGCAGCTTGTTCACAAAGTTTCTCTTTGAACTCCTGCTTCATTCGCTCAAGGGCGTGCCATACCATACTCGTCCCTCGGGATGCCGTTGTTGAACCTGAATGTGGAACGCGGTTCGTATCACCAATCGTAATTGTAATGTCGTCTTCATCACACTGCAGTGCTGCTATTGTTAATTCTTCAATGACCGCAACAATTCCTTGACCTACCTCTTCAAAGCCAAAAGAAACGTCGATTTTCCCTTCATCGCTTAGAGATAACCTTCCTCCAGCACCATCTAAACGCCCAAAGCCTAATCCCCACCGTGCATGGCCATCGCAATCCCTACACCTGTGCGAACAAACGGATGGTCTTTTTTGAATTCAAGTTGATCTTTTAATCGTTCGACATTCTCAAGCACGTCACTTGCACCGGTTGTCGGTACGATCCGTTGCTCGAGCGGTCCTAGATCATGCTCGCCTCGTAAATTCAGCTTTCGTAATGCCAATGGGCACATCCCTACCTGCTCAGCAAGACGATCCATTTGATTTTCTAGGGCGAACGTAATTTGGTTACCCCCGAACCCTCGAAACTCTCCAGACACGGCATTGTTCGTCAACACCGATGTGCCATCGACCGCTATGTGTTCGAAACGATACGGACCGGCACTATGTTCTACTGCGAAATCCAATATTGCAGGTCCAAGCGTTGCATACGGACCTGTGTCAGCGACGATTTTGACATCGTGCGCGATTACTTTTCCCGTTTCATCTGCCCCTGTTTTAATCGTAATTGCCATCGGATGCCGCTTAATGCTTGAAATGACTGATTCAGCACGGGTCTGGTGGAGCTTTACCGGTTTATTCGTTTTTAGTGCCAAAAGCGCTGCGTACGGTTGAACGTTTAATTCATCTTTCCCTCCAAATGATCCTCCCATCGGGCTTGAGACGATGCGAATGCTCTCTTTAGGTACATCAAGAATACGAGACAATTGAAATTGATCTTTAAAACCATGTTGCGTTCCCATATAGACTGTAATGCCCCCATCAGCCTCAGGTACGACAACACCACCTTCTGTCTCCATATACGCATGCATCTGTCTTGGAACGTGATACGTTTCTTCAACGACCGCCGTACAGTGCTTAAATCCTTCGGCCACATCCCCTTTTGTAAAACTCTTTTTATACAACACATTTCCGTCATCGCGCAGTTTTGGTGCGTTTTTCGCTAAGCTTTTCACCGGATCGTCAAGTACAGGCAAAACATCGTATGTTACGTCAATACGCTTTATCGCTTCTTCAGCGACTTCTACGCTTGTCGCTGCAACAGCCGCGACCGCATCACCGATAAAACGTACGGTCTCATCACAAAACACAGGTTGATCAGGAGTAATAATGCCAAAGCCATTGACGCCAGATACGTCTTGATGTGTAATGATTGCTTTAACTCCTGGAAGCTCTTTCGCTCGCTCTGTACAAATTGAACGAATTAGCGCATGAGGGTAGGCACTTCTTAACACTTTCGCATACAACATTTCTGGAAAAGTTCGATCGGTTAAATACGCTAACTGTCCTGTCACTTTGTCGTTCCCATCCGGTCGTTTGCGTGATTTACTCAAGAGATCCCTCCGTTCGGTTGATCAATTCTGAGATGAATAGATTCTTCGTAACCATACGTTGATACGTCGTTGCTGTTTTGATACGTGCCAACTCTTCATTTAAAGATTCACTCACCTTTTGAATGACTCTCTTCGTGAGCTTCTGCCCTTCTAGTACTCGTTCGGTTGTGGGTAAACGAATTGCAGCCCGCTCTCCGTCACTAAAGACTAGACGCACGTTGCTTTGAACACGTTGTTTGTCGATGCTAATCCTGCTTGCAACCGTTAACTGCGACTTCGAAAATGACTTTCGAAAGCCAACTTTTTGGTAAAAAAAATGATGCCTTCTTTTCTTTCGGTATTTGAATCTGCGTAACGATAGGCTCATTTACTCTTAATGGAAGAAAGTCCACGACCGAAACGGTACGTTCTCCATTTTCTTCAACGATCGACACCGTTGCCCCGAGCGCAATTAGTGCGGGAATCGTATCGCCACACGTGTACATCAAATTCCCACCGAGCGTGGCCCGGTTTCTCACCGCCTTGGACGCAACTGTTGGAATCACGGTCTGTAAAAGCTCGACGCTTGCACATTGATTCAGTGGTGTCGCCGCCCCTATGAGTACATAATCTTCTGTCTCTTCAATTCCAAATAACGATGGAATACGTTCCAAACTTATCAATTGCTCAGGCAACTCGTTGCCTTGCTCACGTTCTAATTGAATGAGGGTACCACCAGAAATAAACCGACTAGAATTAGGAAGTCGCGCCTTTAACGCTAGAGCTTCCTTAATAGAATGTGCACTTCGGACTACGGTATTTGCCTTTACGGTATGCTCTGTTGACTGATTAACCATGTATACTCTTCCTCTGTATCAATGTCATACGCTTCCCTGCTTTCCTTTATATTGAGACTCATTCCAGTAAGCGTCGGCAATAGTCTCCTGGCACCGACGTCACCTTCAAGCTTCATTAAGTCTGGAAAGACTTCTTTCGAAAATAAAAGGGGTGGTTGTGTACGCCCTTCCACATTTGTACCGATATACTGAACACGCTCCTTTGTCGCAGCCTCCATCATCGCATTTAGATGATGCACTCGTAGAAATGGTTGATCGGCCAACATAATCATCACTGCATCTGCACCACGTGTTATCGCAGCTTTAATGCCTGTAACAATCGAATGCGCCTGCCCTAAATGTGCATCACAACACGTGACGGATTGGAATTGACCCTCACATGACGAATCGACCCATTCTAGATGATCTTCCGCTCGTTTTACGATCAAGACTTCATCCAGATTACTTTGAAGTGCGACTTTTAATGCAACCGAACCGAGTGTCGTATGGAACAATGGGAGGGCTAATTTGTTTCTTCCCATTCTTGAGCTACTTCCCGCTGCTAAATAGATGCCGATTGTGTATCCCATAGCGAACGTTGGACGTCTCCTTTTTGTTCTTCTTCAATTAACTGTGCGACCACACTGATTGCAATTTGTTCTGGCCCTTCAGCGCCAATTGACAGTCCGAGTGGTGTTGTAATGGTAGACGGAATAATGGAAGTGCCTAGAAGTCGCCTCGTTCTTTTTTTAGATCCTAGAATACCTAAATACCGAAGCGACAAGTCTTGTAGTGAGATGACAATGTCACGATCGTAATGAAAATGATGTGTCATTACAACAACATAATCCATCGGTCTAAATGAAATGGTCGGGATCGTTTCTTTAGGAAACCCTATGATGAACTTTGTTGCATGAGGAAAATAGTGATCTTGGCATAGACCGCTGCGCCAATCACTAACGATGACGTCGAACCCCGACGCTGCTGCAAACGATGCGACAGGTCTTGCATCAACATTTGCTCCGAAAAGAAAAAGTCGTGGTTTGGGCTCATATCGATGAACGAACATCTCTTGCCACATGCCACTACGCATGGGAACATCAACCGCTTGCTTCAATAATGATAATTCTCCAAAGTGATCGTTAGACGTACTTTGATACAACGTCTGTACGTCGTCCTTTTGAATTGACTTCAACACTTGGATCGCGTGACCGTTCATAAGTTCAGCCTTTACGTGCAAAAGCTCGCTTCGAAGCTTCTCCGTGAGTGGCTCAAGCAGCACGGTAACAATTCCATTACAACCACTATTGTTCACTCCCCAAGAAAATGGATCGTCACTACGCATGTCATATTCATACACATCTGCCCGTGATGCCAAACATGTTCAAAGCGAGCCATGATATCTTCTTCTAGACACCCTGCACTCATCACTCCTACTTGATTCCCCTCAGCTGTGACGAGCATCGATGCACCTTCTTTTCGATAGGCAGAACCTTCAACATGAATAACCGTTGCCACCATCGAACGGTCCGTCGACGTTTCTATATAATCTAAGATTTCATGCATGTTCTCCATTTTTCTCACTCCTTAAGTTAGCTTCACGAAAGGTTTTACTAACCAGTATAAGAAAAAAACACGTTGTTCTTATGATTTTTAGTTAGATTTTCTATCAACGATCTTTGTTCCAGCTACCAATATTACCCATCGTATCGCTCGTCTAACGACTCGTCATTGGTTAGATTAACTAAATGAAGCGTTGGTTTTTGTATCATTTTGTACAAAAGAACGGCTTCCTTTTGCTTTACGATCACAATGTACAACGCATCGTTTGCTCTTCCATCGGTCACTGTTCAATCGCTCATGGAAGATGACCTTACATAAATCTTCTTACCTACGCTACATTTGAAAACAGACCTATGTTTAATGATCTATTTTTAAAGCAATCCCTTCTAATGCGTTTTCACCATTAATAAACTGCTTGTATATCATATAGTAATGGAGGGATTCGGATTATGATTGGTGAAGATGTTATGATTCGCATTATCGACCGAATGCCCGATTGGACATTCGCCGTGTTGTCCATCCTCTTGATCATAGGCTTAGTGCTCGGTTCATTTTATTTGAGTCGATTTGCAAAAAAATGTACTCAGGGCATTAGAAAGTGAATCATCTGCTCTTGCCATCTCTCAAGAGAATTCAACCTTAACGAGCCAAAACAATGACTTACAAGACGCCAACACCCAATACCACCATTCATTACAAAGCATTAATCATTTGTTTGAAGACCTTATTGAACTTCGAAACGATTGTCATCAAACGTACGAAGAATCTCTTGAAGTCATTAAGAAAATCATCGATACACTTCCGTTATCACTATCGAGTTCAAGAGGCGATAGTAAGCGATGCGCCGTCTGGCTCAGTAGCCCTACGACCAATACGTTAGATTTCCATACAGGAAGTTTCAATTTCCCAAAAGATTATACGAACAGCCGAAAATTGGACATCGATAATTCAACAGGCGGGCGTTGTTATCGCAAAAACGAAATCATCGACCTTGATGATGTCACTGAAGATCCTGATTGGTTAAAAAAATGAAGAATCTAGAGGGAATTACAAAAGCCTTATTTGCATACCTATCTTAAACTTAGGCATTTTAACCGTCGATTCACTTTCACCATTTAATCAAGAATCACGTAATATAATATGTTTATATGCGAAGTGTATTGAGCTTGCCTATCTGCAAATGTTCGATGCATTGAAATTCCAGGATGAAGAGTTAAATGGATCGTTAGACAAAAATTAAAGGTAGGGAGTTTCTGTCATGAACTATCATGATGCACTCAAGAAAATTAAAGTGCTCGATATCGCACGGCAACAAGGGATTATTAGCGAAGCTTTTTTCAAAAGGGAGAGTGATACGCTAAGAGCCTACGTTGACAAAGTGAGCAAGCAAAAAGCCGAAGATGACGTTGCAGCAAAAAAACTTAATGACGGGAATCAATACGAAGTATAAAACTGTATAATCTGAAGATCATTTAAAAGCGCGATGGAACGGGGTATTCCCGTCGGCAGGATTGCCTATCGCGCCTTTTTTTGTTTCGTCTAGTTAGCCAAGCTTGCCACACTCCTCTTCTTTTATGATGCGATTAACTGTACACGACGATTTAAAGCGTTTATTATTATTTGTGTATTATTAATTTTTAAATAATTTTTGAAAGGGGTTCTTTTGATGGAAGCACACCGAAATCGTTGGCTTATCGCCCTCTCTGCGATTGCCATTCATTTGTCGATCGGCTCAGTGTATGCGTACAGCGTTTATCAAAACCCGATTAATGATTCTCTCGGATGGGCGATTACGTCTGTTACGCTTGCATTTACGGTTGCGATTTTCTTTCTTGGAATGAGTGCCGCTTTTATGGGAAAGTTCGTAGAACGTAACGGTCCGAAGAAATCAGCACTCATATCAACCGCTCTGTTCGTCTCAGGGACATTTGGTGCGGGATTAGCTATTCAACTTGAAAGCATTGCCATGTTTGTTTTCTTTTACGGTGTTGTTGGTGGAATTGGACTCGGAATCGGATACATATCGCCCGTCTCAACGCTCGTTAAATGGTTTCCTGACCGGCGCGGACTCGCAACTGGGATGGCCGTTCTCGGTTTCGGTGCTGGTGCGTTAATTACGAGCCCGTTTGCAGAATTTCTTATGAATCAAACGTCCATTCATATGACCTTTTACATTCTCGGTACACTTTATCTCGTCTTAATGGTCAGTGGTGCGAGCTACCTTTCACCACCTCCTGAAGGCTGGAAACCAGAAAACATGCAAACCGATTCTGAACGTAAACAGCCGCGTACCGTTGCCGTCGACCTGGCTCAACTTACGGCAAACGAAGCGCTTCGTACCGCTCGCTTTTACTTTCTTTGGGTGATGATGTTCATTAACATCTCTGCAGGAATTATGTTGCTTGCGGTTGCTGCCAACATGACAGAAACGATTACCGGTGCAACTTCTGCATTCGCAGCGACAGTCGTTGGCGTGATGGGCTTCTTTAACGGAATTGGGAGAATCGGTTGGGCTAGCTTTTCTGATTACATTGGTCGAGCGAATATGTACATCATTTTCTTTATTATTCAACTCGGCGCCTTTATCGCCTTACCGTTCACAACGAACGAAGTCGCTTTCTCCATTCTTCTTTACTTGATCATGACGTGTTACGGTGGTGGCTTTGCATGCCTTCCCGCTTTTATCGGCGACTTGTTCGGTACAAAGCAACTCGGTGCGATCCACGGATACACACTTACCGCTTGGGCGATGGCAGGCATTGTTGGTCCGATGGCTGTGAGTCTTACGTTTGAACGTACAGGAGAATTCACATCCGCGTTCGTCTTGTTTACGATTCTTCTCGCAGTCGCACTCGTAACCGCCATTTTAATGAAGATCAATATTAAACGGGTAAAATCGCAAAAAGTGGATGCTGACTCTTCGGTTAGTGCGTAATCTCTTAATGATGGTCACTAGCACGAATTAAACAAAGGTGAAACGATGCATTATCATTCAAAGAAGAAGAAAATTCGAGGCTGGAAGCGGCATAAACGAAAGATTGAACGTTGGAAACGTCACGCAATGGCGTTCCCGTTCGAAGAATTACACGCACACAAACGGACATACGTTAAATTAACCATTCATCCTTTTTACTTTTCCTTCGAAGGGAAACTACCTGCTTGGTTTGTTCGGGAAGTATTCGATGCGGTATTGGACGTGTATCATTCGTGGCATGAACAACTTCAATCGTTACACGAGCCTTACGATTTAATGGTTTGGTTGTTTGAGCCAGACTTTATGAAATCGCAAGTCGTCGTTTCGTATCGTGATTGCCTCCATTTTTATGACCAAACGTTCCAACAGCGAGAGCAACAACGAGCGTTTCCTACTGACAAATTCGTAAACGATCCGATGAAGGTAAACGACATGAACTGGCAAGTGTGTATTCATACGACCGATTGGACGAAAGAAATTTTTGACGGATGGCTCGAGGATGACCTCATAACGAGACAAGAATTAGATCGTTACAAACGAAATGTCTATGAAACGATGGTTCTTCCAAACGGAGATCTCCTCTACTTGATTGACTCCGGGAACGTTTGGATTGGCAAACACACACAGGAAGGATGAGGGATCCATGCAGGTCATCCAATTAACCGATAAGAACGAACAATTCAATGAGGCCGTTGACCTTTACTGGAAAACATGGGGTGAAGAAGGCGGCAAAGTTTTTTATGAAGATGCGATGGTTCATAGCTTGCAAGACCCTTCTGAACTTCCGAGCTTCTACGTTGCGATTGATGATCGAAACGCCATCATCGGAACGTATGCGCTTCTTCGAAACGACTTGAACAGTCGTCAAGATTTGCGCCCTTGGCTAGCGTGCTTATACGTAAGCGAAGACCATCGCGGCCAGCAATTAGGAGCTAAATTACTCGAGCACGGCTTAAAAGAAGCCGCAAATCGGGGCTACGACTCGTTGTACCTTACCTCTGACTTAGAAGGCTATTATGAAAAGTATGGTTGGAAGCAAATCGGCTTAGCGTACGGTCCATCTGGAGATTCCATTCCATTATATGAAACCCATACAAATCAATACTAGTTGGAAAACGGAGCGTCTATTTTGACGCTCTTTTTTGTGTTCTCAGAAAGTCGTATACTTCACACCTATGAAGATCGTCACCAAAAGCGCTTACATGCGTTTACAACCAAACAAATGAAGAGAGACGACCTATTGTAGTGCTTCACGTAGTCGTGTTAATTTATGTCATGATGACGTATTGTTCTTGAGTTATGAATGACAGAAACAACCGTTAATTCCTTCGTATAGAACACCTTCCAATGCTTTACCGTTGGAACTGGACCTCTAGCACGTTTTTAGATTCATTAACAATCACCACCGATTTTCAGACGAACTTAGACTAGACACATAGGAGTGGGATTTTTGACGAAAAAAAAGATACATCTCTTTCGACCTCGCACGGGGGCTTATGCTACTACTCGTCGCCCTTGCGCATGCACAAATCTTCTTGAGTGGTACCATCCTTACTCGCCCCGAAAGTGGCGGGTTCATCGATACGATCCTCAATTACACCTCGGTTCTCTTTGTTGATAACCGTGCTCGCGCAATGTTTGCCTTATTATTCGGTTACGGGATTACGCTCGTCATCCGCAGTTACATGAAGCGAGAAAAATCTAGACTCGATATTCGACGTTCAATAAACCGCAGAGCGATCGCACTACTTTTCTTCGGGTTCGTGCTCTCTGTCATTATTGGCGGAAAAGACATACTAGCCATTTACGGTGCAGGATTATTACTCGTTCATTGGTTCTTATATCGAAGTGATAAAACACTCGTCAGAGCGATGATCGCTCTCACCATTGGATTTGCCCTACTACTGCCAATCTTTTGGGCCAACATGGCCTCTGTTGGCATGGAAAACATGTTCATGACAGGTGAGGGTTATTGGGA
The DNA here is from genome assembly GCF_000698185.1 of Geomicrobium sp. JCM 19055. NCBI lineage: Bacteria > Bacillati > Bacillota > Bacilli > Caryophanales > Geomicrobium > Geomicrobium sp. JCM 19055. The sequence goes on along the minus strand of NZ_BAXL01000009.1, from coordinate 10,418 downwards.
AACGATGCTCAATCAACTCGTCATGTTCTTCACTGGCGCTCCGCTGTTCGGGAACTTTGCACTGCCTGTCATTCTATCCATTATGTTAGGCATTTGGTTCGGTCGAAAAGGCTTGTTAAATGAAGATCCAAAACACCGCTCCCTCCTTAAGAAAATTGCGGTTGGTGGTATTCTCATTTCAATCATCGGTGCAATTCCACATGCTCTGCATAGTAACGGGGTCATCACGGTCGAACAGCCGAGCCTATTCGGAATCATCTTTACGATTCACATGATGAGTGGGATCGCTGGAGGGTGTGGTTATGCAGCACTGTTCGGACTCATCGGACCACATTTAAAGAAGACAAATCCTATCGTAACCGGAATTACAGCACTCGGAAAACGCTCACTCACTTTCTTTATCGTGAATGAAATCTTGCTGATCGTTCTCCTCTCACCAGCAGTCTTCGGGTTAGCGAGTACGTTAAGCATTGCACAAGTATGGGTACTCACATTCCTTGTATGGTTATCATCTGTAGGAATGGCGACCATCCTGGAACTAAAACAAAAAGCAGGCCCGTTCGATTTCCTTTTCCGTAAATTTGTTTATCGTTAAGCGCGTAACCCTACCATAGAATTGCTATGGTAGGGTTTTAATTTGTGTTTCTAGATTTGATTCGTCAGAGCTTCAACCTCATGCTGCTAGCATAATCGCGACATTATGATAAAAATGAAAGAAGCACCTCATATTGAAACTTTCTGGATTTTGATCACGTACGTTGTTACTAAAGATTACAACTCTAATCATGAACACGATCGATTAATTCTAAAGGAGACTGAGGAATTATGGCAGAAGTAAAAAAACAAAAGGTTAAACCGATGCGGTGGGGCTATCTTGGACTGTTAATTCTCCCTAGCGTTGCTTCATTCGCCGCAGCAGCTTCACCGGTCTGGAGCCAAGCATTTGCATGGGGTTTTGCGAGCATTATCGCTTTGTTATTCATCTATTCAGTAGTATTTGTATTATTGAAGCAATATGAACAGGAACCACTACGCCTTCTGTACGGGACTATTGTAATTAACATCTCAACTGTCATCATTCTCATTGCATCATGGCGAGTATTTAATGAAAATATCTGGCTTGGATTATTACTATTAAGCCTGTTTATTTGCCATGTCACTTTTGGTATTACACATCGTAAACGTGTAAATGATGCAATTCGAAACCCGAAAAAAACACCCAACCTTACATCGAGTGTACAAAAGAATCACCATTCTACTCGCTTTACTCGGCCCTGCAAGTTATGGGTTGTCTGTAGCATTAGGCTCCTATTTCGCAGCCGATACGATTCTGATTGTCTTTGCATCTCTTGGAATACCTTTCGCTTTCTTTCTTTCATTAATTACTCTTTCATCACTCACATTCGTACTACCTACGAATGAAGATCAAGAATAATGTACAGCAGATGATAGTGGGAAATGTTTAGCCACAGAAGCCCTTTCTGAATAATCCCGCGTAAAATGATCAAGATAGTGCTATGAACACTCCTGCCTCTTTAAATACAAACGCTCTCTTTATCTCTTTGTTCATTTTTAGCAATTCTACCTTATTGAGTTTGCCTTACAACATTGCCCCTGATGTTGGTCATGAGATTTGGTGGATCCCACTAGTCGGTTGCTTCATAGGCTATTTGTTAATTGTAGTCGTATCGTATTTATTCAAGACGTTACCGGACTATGATTTAATCACAAGTCTAAAGAACTCATTTGGTTCTAAGGCTGGCATGATCTTAGCCTTATTATTTCTCTTCCAACCTGTATCGTTACTCGTTTCTCACTTAAACTTTTTTTGGGCTATTTATTAATAACACGCTACTCGATGGCACACCGCATATCGTAGTCCTGATTCTATTGATGATCATTATTGTGTACGCAACAATCTCAGGCTTTACTACAATTGTGACTACATCGACACTCGTAGGCCCATTTGTTCTACTCTTAATTGTCTTAACCTTACTTGCCTTTGTACGAGACATAGAATTTGATAAGTTTTTGCCGATGTTCCAGTATCCATACGATCACTACGTAAAGTCAGTAGGCTTTTATTTAATAAAAAGCGTGATCGACAACATTTTAATTCTTTTTTACCTTTATCCCCGCCATGCTTCGAACTTCAAAGGGACAATTAAAGGGATTAAAATCGGTTACTTGCTTTCCGTGATTATATTGGCACTCCTTAATTTCTTTACCATTAATGCTCTTGGACCGAAACTGACGAGCATGGAAGTTTTCCCTGCATTTCGCACGATGCAGAATTCAGGAATGTTAAGCGATGCATTTGCGTTAAAGTCTTCGCTTTTTGTGATCTGGTATTTCACGATGTTCTTCTCCTTATGTGTTTACAAACACGTGATTTCAGACGTGTTGCGCTCCATTAACGTTAAGCCATCAAAAACGCTACAAATCTTTACAGGAGCAATCATCGTTGTTGTCGCAGCATACTACACCGCGAATACGATTGAAGAAATTGAATTTTATCGTTCATGGTCCATTTATATTTCAATCGCATCGTTCGCTCTGTTTTTCATACTTTTATTGCACATGAGACTAAAGAATCGAAGCATTGAATACAGCGTCACGAATCATCGTTAACAGAAGAAAGACCTACGTACAATACCGTAGGCCTTTCTTCTGTTAGCGTATTTAATTCCCTTCCTCAATCCGCTTAATCACTGTTGCTTGTTGCGCCCGTGTAATCGGATGATTCGGGTTCTTTCCGTTAAATATGCCTCTCTTCGTTAGATCCTCCCAAGCACTTTTGTGTGTGCTAGGCACAGTTTGAGAAGGTTCTGCTAGAATGCCTTTTGACAATACACCTAGTGCGTCACTAACCGTTAGCTTGCCTGCTTTATACGCATCTTGCTCATTTTTGTTACCGTGTCGATTAATCACCGCTTCGAATTGTTCTTTTCCTGATGACCACTGGAAATCTTCCGCTTTCACATACATCACCTCTTTTTGTTTTGGTTCATGCACAATTGATTTCACTTCTTCTCTCCGGGCAATGAGCTGCTTAAATCGTGCCCAAGGAAAGTTTCGTCCAGGGCAACTCGTCTGCCCTACATCACTATGACGATACACATCACTTGCTGTTAACCCGTGCTGATTCATTAACTTTTTAACTTCTTGTACAAATCGCAAAAACAATGTCTCATCCATTTGTTCACGATCATAATTCCCTTCAACACAGACGCCTAAGGAATCGCTGTTGTGGTTGGCCGCATGGGCACCTACATTTAAGCCTCGCAACTCATAGAATTCATGGTTTTTTTTGCAAATAATAATTGTATCCAGCCCCTGACCATCCTTGGTTGCGATGTTGGTTGTGGATTTGCAGATACGAGTATCTCACGGCGGCAGGATGATGAATGATAATACGTCTAACTTTACGAATAGGAGTTAAATTCCCCCACCTTAAAATCGTCGGTTTGATCATTTTCATGACTCCTTTTGTTTAGTAACATAAACCACTGATTCCGCCAGATCAGAGAATGCTCGTGTTAGTATATGAACACTCTTCATTGCTTGTCACTCTTGTCTAGGTTGGTGTGAACCAAGGCAAAATAAAAAAAAGCACCACGAAGGTGCTCAATTACTTAATCACTTTATGATAATAATCGATAAATGCCGTCACTTGATCCTTTTGATCTCTTAGGTTCTCAAGACTTTTTTTCTGCATATGTGACGTCTGGATCTATACTTTTGATCACATCCGTCAGATCTTGCACAAAATGATTATGTACCGAGAAATACAATTCAATATGATGATGCTCCATTTGTATATTGTTTGCATAATAGATCTTCGTTTTGGAAATCTCGTTTTGCGATATACTTAAAAATTGGGCAGAAAGAATGCAGTCACAATCACTTACATGCTTACCATAAGTAAATGATTCTAACGATAGTTCCGCGAATTTAAAAGAGCTCGTAATTAAGCTTTTTAACATATCTAGTTGTATTTTATCATTTTCCAAGATTACCACTCCTATAGTTATATTTTATCATTCAAATTTATGAATATAACAGTTATGAAGGAGGATTAATCATTTCGCTAACAAAGAGCTACAACCATAATCAATAATGCGTCGTTATGGAGGATTTTTTGATGATTATCGTCGTTCTTAAGCGTAATCATGCACAATTCTTTGTCTTCTTTTCTGTGCTGATAGGATATTTTCAATTCGGAGGCTTCTAATGGCTTTCTTGTTATGACACCAAACCAACACGTTCTCTTCATTCATTCGCCACACAGTAACAAGTCTTTGACTGAGGGACCCATCCTTTGACTCATAAATGATTTGTATAGGCATACTTGTAGACCTTGAATGTTGAAGGACATACTTGCTCATGAAGCGACCCCCTTCACTAAGATCTTCAGTGTTCTTGGTCGATCATACTCCCACGTGACATAACCTTGTTCTTTCAAACGAATGAATAGCGTATGGACGGCTGATTGAGATTTCAACCCTAACCGTTCTTTTAATTCACGGAATGTTGGAGAAAAACCGTTCGTATCAATAAAAGCAATCGCAACTTGTAACGCTTCCTTTTGTCGTTTCGTCATCTCATCACTCCGTTCATTTTCTTAATCATATACGAACATACATTCTAATTCAAGACTTTTCACGAACTTTTGTTCGTGTATATTTTCCCTTTTATAATCGCAAGCTTACTAGTAACCAAAAGTGGTGAAAACGAAGTAAGGGGGTCAACCTCATGTGCGGACGATTTACGTTCTTTGAACAACTTCAGTCGCTCCAAAAGCATTTTAATATAACGATCACAGCACTAGATGAGTATCAGGAAAGTTACAATGTTGCGCCGACTCAACAAGTCGTTACGGTACGTAACGATGGACAACAAAACCGATTAGGAACCTTACGCTGGGGATTCATTCCATCGTGGTCTAAAGATCCTAAAATCGGATACAAAATGATCAATGCGCGCGGAGAAACCGTTCATGAAAAAAACAGCTTTCGTACTGCATTTAAGAAACGCCGTTGCATTATACCTGCTTCAGGCTTTTACGAATGGAAAAACGTTGATGGCAAAAAGCAGCCCTATCACATCCAACTGAAAAACGGTGATCCATTAGCATTTGCAGGGTTGTGGGAGACATGGAGTGATGGAGACGAAGCGATAAACAGCTGTACCATCATCACGACCGAAGCAAATGAACTAATGAGAGACATCCACGACCGTATGCCCGTCATCCTCACACCAGCTGACTATGAAGCGTGGTTAGACCCTACAATGACCGATTCGGAGTATCTGCTTAGCTACTTAGAGCCCTACCCTGCTGGAGATATGATTGCGTATGAGGTGTCTACAGATGTTAACAGCCCGTACAACAATCATGAGAACCTTATTCATTCGTTATAACTACGATCTAAAAAAAAGCACCCACATCGGGTGCTTAATTCGTGATCAATTGTGTTGGCACATCGTCTTCCTCGACCTCATCGTATGTGATAACGTGATCTTCTTTTAAGGTTAATTGCAAATAAGCGCCTTCTTGCAATTCACTTAAAGCGGTAAATTCAATTTCTTTTTCCTCTTCACCATCTTCGTGTATTGCCGGAAGTTCGTAATAGACACTTCCACGTTCGTCTTCCTCTAGTATTCCTGATGCATCTACTTGTACAAACCAATACTCTTCTTCGATAAATGGGTTAATGTTGACCCGTGTCATATCAGTTAACGATTGATATAAACCGACTAAAGCTGCAATCATTACGAATGCGCCAATGCTCACACCGATCATTGCCTTTCTCATAATTAGCCTCCTATCGATCTTTACCTAATCGTAAATCTTTTTAATCGTTGTTTAAATGGATTCTTCTTACTTGCCCTTACAATGTTGTAAGATCGTAGGTAGTGAAGGTAAAATGCATGATGGAATAAGGCTACATCATATTCTGATAAAAGGAGCTTACTTTGGTGAGGAAGCTATGGCTATGGCTCTTGACATTCATGGTCTTAATAGGTGTACTAACATTAACTATAAACTTCATTAATCAAACGACTTTTGACCGCATTATCACGAACTTGAAAGAAGAATACGGGGAGTTCAGCCAACTACTTATCTATGATCACTCTTCAGAAATGTATGCAACAGAGGAATTCGCAAGACTTGAAGAATCAGAGGAAATCAATAGCTTTTTGAACCTTGCTACTGAAATGGAATTAACGGCTATTAATCAAAGAAGAGGTGAAGAGCTGTACAGTTTCGTCGTTTTTTTTCGAAGAGACTCAGAGCCGGCTCATCTTTTATATTAATAAAGATACCATGTCGTTAGGAGGACAAAATTACGAACTAAGACAAGAGGATAATGATCTGATCAAAGCAATTAAATCCTCGGATCTTGCTTGGGAAAGGATTGAATTGAATTGAATTGAATTAGGTAGATTTGAATACAATATGAACCTTCTTATTTCAATGAATTCCCCGTGTGACTCCGATAGAATTAATTGATAATTCTATCATTGATTGGGGGTGTCCTTATGATAAACGTCAGCAACATATTATTTCCACTCGTTATTTGGGGAATTAGCTTGTACGTCTTATATTGGATCATTCGTATCGCAGTAAAGCACGGAATGCAAGATGCTAATAAAAGTTAGGTACGACAGGCAGATTCCATAAGAAGTAATCAATTGTTGAAAAAGCGCTAATTCAGGTGGAACTGGGCTTTTTCGTTAGGTTGGTAGAACTAGTGTTCTTTGCAGGTGGGGTGAACTCAGATAGCTTTTTAGTTGCCATCTTCATCACCTATGTCATCCACAAATTGAATAGCACCTTCAACAGAAACTTCTTGTTTTTCGGTCCACATGGCGTAGCGTTTCCCAAGGAGTTCTGCTGCTTTTAAGCGCCGGGAAGTGTCGGATATGGTTTGCGCTCCTTCTCCGACCCCTCGTAGCGTTTCTTCCTTGTGTTCGCCACGTATAACAGCCTTCAAATATTCCAGTATCTCTTGCTGATCGGCAACCCTCTCACTCTGGAGTTGTTGTAGACGATCCTCTATATATGGCTTAAATCTAGGATTTTCTAGCATGGTGTGGGCTATCCGTCCTTGCATACGTCTCACTATACCCAGCTTTTAGCGCCGCCCGATGCGCATTGCCATGCATAATAAAGTAGTCAGCTTCTCGGTCATCTTTCCCAACACATATCAGCTTCCTCCTTGTAATTTGATGTTATATAGGCATTAAAAAAAGCACCCGAGTGGGTGCAGATTTATATTAATTGAACCAAGTATCTATGTTCTCCTTAAGGTTGGTCGACTGTATCTGTACAATTCTAAGCAACTTCCCCAACTTAATTTGGAAATCAACGCTTAAATTATCATCGGTAGACTCATCTCTAATAAATGTTAGTACATCTTGATAACCTTTATTAGTAAAACTTAAGAAGTACTCGTTCTCAAAATTATATTCGTCTACATCATAGTATTTTTTTTCATCATAACTGCCTACAGCTACCAGCTTACCGTTACTGTTAGTACTGATGTAGATATTGTTCAATCGTTCGTAATTAATTTCAGGTTGAATTAACCGCTTTCTAGCACCAGTTGGCGCAGGCTCCCAATGCATTTCACCATTCAATGTTGCTTTTTCAGCCTTTTCGAGGAAATCAACTAAATCAATTCCTATCATTTTACAATCACCTCAAGATATTTATCTTTTTCGTTAAAATCTTTTTCTAGAGTACTTATAAGTTCATATAACCTCGACATTATTTTTCTATATGCTCTATTCTTTTTAGTATCTTCTGAACCAGTTTTAACTTTATGAGATTTTTCAATATCCCTTCGCAATCTTTTTATATTCTTGGTAGTTTCCGTAGATAATATTTTTTTGATAAACATTCAATTCAATCAAACTTTCTTCAATATTAACTTGATCTATAATATTATTATCTTTAATTAAGCGATATGAAATTGTTAGATTTTTAAGTATAGTGCTTTTACTTCTTGTAAAATCTTTTTGAATATGAAGCGACATTAATGAGTTTTGTAATTTTTTTAGTCTTCTTCCCTATATAAAAAGCATAAAAAAAACTTAAAATGCTTATCAAAGAACCTACTACTGAGATAATCGCTACTGGATCTATATGTAAATTCATATAATCACCGTCAAAATGGTTTTAATTAACTATATAATAAACTAACTTAAAAGTTAAGTGTTTTTCCAATTTCAATAAGCCACAACGACCAACCTCGTTGTGGCTTAATAGAACGGCTCTCATATATAGTTGGCGAACGTATGACAAAATCTAATCCTCGATCACATCATGGTATTGTTCAATTACAGAGTCTTCTATCGTGTTGTTCATGTACTCCTCGTAAACCTGAGACCATGGTCCACCAGACTTATGAGTTAATTTCACAAGTTCGAATGGTTTATAATCAATATATTTATCCAAAACAACTAATATAGAGTCGATTGCTGCTAAACCGTGTTTTGATGAAGCAATTCTCATGAATGAAGGAGTAACAGCCATCTCTTCAACTAATATTTCAAATACATGATCTTCAACCTGTTGAATGTTATCTCTACCATGAGTTCTATATTCTTTGAAAACAGACTCGACAACAGGGCCATAAGTGTATGCAACAATCGGTTCTTTGAATAATTTTTTTTCCGGTCTTTTTAAGATATCTAGCATAACTTAGATATATTAACTTCTGCAATTTCAGATGAGAAACAGGCAACATACTGAGAATGAACCGAGCAATGTCATCAGCTGTAAGTTCTCCATCCCTTTTAGCAATGTTAATGAATTCATCAATATCAGACGTAAATATTACATCTTCAAAGAACTTATCTTTTTCAGCAATTGATCTTTTTAATCTACTGTCCGTTTTCAATTTGTGTATGCCTAAATGTACATTCCCGCACGCCTGTTTGTATCTGATTAAGAAAGAGCGAATGTGACCTTTATCCATCTCATCTTCATTAATAGAATGCCACCCTATTCTCTTTCCTTGGACATACGAACTCTGAATTGCAATGAAATGACTCACCATTCTACTCTCCTCCTTTTCTTTCAGATGTTTGAATATCCTTATAAACACCCGCCCACTCAGTGTAAGCTTGTTTATGTAATGCGTGAGAATCATAATTAATTTTAGCCTGTTCTTTGCTCCAAATTTGAAGTTCCCACGGAAAGTGAGCATTGTTCTCACCATCGAAGTATATGTGAATTGCTTCATAATCACCAACGCACTGATGATTTAGTTTAACCCTATAACCCTTTTCTTTAAACCTATTCTGGATACTTTCAAATAATCCTTTAAATTCCGGGCAATTATAATTAAAACCTGGCACAATTAATCTTAGTCCCAAAAGGTCATTTAAACATTTGTTTAATGGTATCTTTCCTAGTTCATTTTTGTTTATTCTATAATGAAGAAGTTTACTTACATAAGATTGAGGCTCTTTTACTCTCATCCTCAAATCAAGATGTGAATATTCGTCTTCCAGGTAATCTAGATCGTAAATCGTTAAAAATGTTAAAAACTCATTATAGTCATTTAGAATTTCAATAAAATTGTTATTGAACTCGTATTGATCATAGGAGTCCATTATGCTTACCATATGAGATACTTGTTTCTTTTTCAAATTATAGGGCTTGTTCCCCTTATCTTTTAAATCATTAATCCACACTTCAGTAAAATCAAGGTAATGATCTTTTATAGTATGCAAAATCTCTTCAATTGTTCCGTAGTAATCACGGGCTGAGTATCCAAAACTTTTATCGTCAAAAGGCGGCAAGTTCATCCTCCTTTTTAACTAAATTGTACTAGAGGTAAATATATATATAAAGAGTAATTTCAAGGCAATAATTCAACAATACCTAAAAACCTCATCCCACAAAGGAGAAGAGGCTATTATTAATCTGGTTATTAATCTTTAACTCTGCCCGCTCCACGGTCTTTTGCACCGTAGACTTGCACACCCTAGATACCTTGTCGCCTGCTCCAACGAGAGCAACTCTGCCTTGACCATTACATAAACCTCACGCTCTCTAGCAGTAAGCATAGATAGAGCGTCATCGATGCGAAAGGTTGGCCTGACTTATTTGTTTGTCCTCTGACATGTTATGCCGTAATTGCTCTAATGCGCTAGGCTCCATGTAAATTGTGCGTTGGTGCACGGATCGTCTCTCAATATCTTGCTTTGCACCTGGTCGCCTACTCGTCTCCGTCCTCTCAATCGCATACTTCAAGTCTCTAATTGCCCCGCCAATGATTTCATGCTGTGAAGTCCAAAATAAGAGTAACGAACATTGAATACATAAAAGAAAGTTTTGCAACACAAAAAGAGCCGATTTATAAAAATCGACCCCGACCCAACCCCAAGTTGGTATTATGTAA
>NZ_BAXL01000010.1:0-147191 GCF_000698185.1 Geomicrobium sp. JCM 19055 | reverse complement strand
CTCTGAGCAACTCCATAAAGGAGTTGCTTTTTTTGTGAGCGTTTTATATGATATAACCATCGGTTAGTAACCATTGGTTATGAGGTGGAGTAGAATGGATAAAGCTAGACAACGAATTATGAAAGCAGCAGAGCAACTTTTTGTACAAAAGGGGTTTAATCACGTGTCAGTACGTGAAGTTGCAAGCCGTGCGAAGTGCTCACATACGAGCATTTACGTCTACTTTAAGGATAAACATGCTCTATTAGAAGCAATTGCTGAAAAGCCGCTTGCTACGTTACATGCATCATTAGTTGAAGCAAATGATCTTTGTGAATTAGCAGAGCGTTTTGTGACATTCGGATTGATTCATCGCAACTTGTATCCATTGATCATGACGACAGAAGCACAACGTGTAGATGAGGGGGTAAATCATGAGTTAAATGAATGGCGCTTAATGTTATTTACTGAATTAAAAGAGAAGATTCTAGCGGAGAATGATCAATCATGTTCAATGGACGTTGCCCGTATGGTTTTTTATCAACTACATGGAATGATTATGACGTACGTGACAAGTGAAGAGACAGTTGAGGAGTTGCTAGAGCGTCTGCGACCGTTGCTTAGACATAGCGTCAGACGATTATGTGAGGGGGAAGGTACATGAAACAGGTTCAAATTTCACCATCGGTCATGAAGTTAGAGTTCTTCATCGGAATTAAAGTAAGCGTTTGGATAGTTAAACATGATCAAGGAGTTCTTCTCATTGATTCAGGGCTTGGAATATTCTCGCGAGCGATTACGCAACAAATTGGACTTATCGGAGAATTAACAGAAATAGTACTTACCCACGGTCACCCAGATCATATTGGTGGGGTGAAGGCAATATCAAGAGAGGGTATAATACCCGTCATGGTCGATGAGAGGGAGTTGCCTTACATCTTTGGAGAAAAACCATATCCCAACAGAAAAAAAAGCACAGAAGCCGATTGCAATTAAAGAGGTTAAACCACTGGATGATGAAGATTTGCTAGAAAAAGGGTTACGGGCATTCTATACACCGGGTCATTCTCCAGGCCACACGTGTTTTTATCATGAAGCGGAAGGTGTTCTCATTGCAGGGGATCTCTTTACTAGTAAAAAGGGAAAGCTTCAAGACCCAGTACCTGCTTTTACAGCTGATATGGATCTTGCAAAGCGAAGTGGCAAAGACATGCTTCAAGTCGTTTCACCCGCTGTCGTTTCACCGTGTCACGGGAAAGACGTTTGGTTGTAATTAGTCGTGGACCGCAAGTTGATAACGGTTCACATCAAAATCAAGCGCATTCCCTTGTGCCATTTCTGCCAGCACACTTCCTAAATACGGTCCGACGGTTAATCCGCTTGCACCTAATCCGTTAGCGAACAATACGTGATCAACGTTAGGTAAATAGCCGAAAGATGGCAAGAAATTGGCTGTGAACGGTCGGAAACCGACACGAACATCTTCAACAGTGAAAGACTTCAACGCTTCCCCATGTGTGAAGGCTTGATCAAGAATTGAAGAAACACCGTGGGCAGTCGGATACGGGTGAAATTCGTTCGTATCTTCATGAGTGGAGCCAATCACAACCGTACCATCACTATTCGGTACGAAGTATTGCGTGCCAGGTGGCATGATGACCGGAGGTTGTTGCTTGAATGGTTCCGCTGCTTTGAGATGAACAATTTGAGCTTTTTGGTGGGTGACGAGTGGTTGAATACCAAATGCGTTCGCCCATTCATTGCCCCAGGCGCCTGTCGTGACGATGAGTGTGTCATAGCCTAGTTCCTCACCGTCTACGTAAAGCTTGTCAGAAAACGTAGCTTCCTTGAACAAACAAGTTGCTCCAAGTTTTTCCGCAGCTTTGAGCGTTGCGTTACGTAAAGCGCGACCGTCTACTTTAGCACCGCCACTAACGTGAAGGGCGTATTCATAATTTGAGAGGTAAGGAAAATAGTTGTGAATCTCTTCTGCACTTGTGATGGGTGTCAGTACACCAATTTCAGGAGCGAGTTCCTTCTTTTTTTAGGACACGGTCGTACATTTTAGTAAGTGAGCGCTCATCTTTATGAAGGGCAATTGTTCCAACTTGATCGTACCCAGTCGTAGATTCTCCGAGTTCATGGAGTTCGTTAATATAGGTCGGATAATAGCGAGCGCCATTTTGTACAAGGTAATACCAATCTTTGTTACGGCGTTGCGAAAGCATGGAGACACAATACCAGCAGCGGCATCGGTTGCTTGTCCTGCGTCAAAACGATCAACAATCGTGACGTCATGTCCAGCTTTTGCAAGGTGATAAGCAGTACTTGCACCTAGAATTCCAGCGCCAACAACGACGTACTTGCTCATAGGAAATCACCTTCCCGACGTTTTTCTAAAGCGACGATAAACGGTGCATCGTTTTTATGGTTCATAAATTCATATTTAGCAACGAGTACGTGTTCATGAGAGAGGTTTCGAATATAAGCAAGAAGCTGGTCCTTTTCTTGTTTGCCTTCTTCATGTCCGTGGTAGACGACGAGGACAATCGTTCCTTTCACTGGCATTATCGTTAACAGTTGTTGAATTGCCTTCACTGTCGTTTCGCCAGTCGTCGTTACTTCCTTATTGCTTCCGGGTAAGTAACCTAAGTTAAAAATCGCAGCCTTTGGTCGATCATCTTTGCAATACTGTTCGATCTTGTCATGGCTATCGTGAATCAATGTGACACGATCTGTGATTTGTTCTTTTTCCAATCGTTCACGTGTATTTATAATGGCAGTTTCTTGTATATCAAAACTATAGACTTTGCCTTTCTCTCCTACGAGGGAGGCGAGAAATAACGTATCATGACCGTTGCCAGCGGTCGCATCAATGGCTGTGTCGCCAATCGAGAGGCTATCTTTCATTAAACGTTTTGCAAAGGGCAGCATTTGTGGTAGAGACAATGAAATTCTCCTCTCTTCGTTGTAGAAATAGTGTACCACGACTGAATTGCCAATTTCCTAGCATTCATTGTACACTGATGGTCGGTACTAAAGGTAGGTGGGGATATGCCGAAGATCATTTGGCTATTAATTATCGGAATGAGTACGAATGTCATTGCTTCATCGTTTTTATGGCCATTAAATACGATTTACATTCATGAACAACTAGGAGAGCCGCTATCTGCAGCAGGTGTTGTGCTGATGATGTATGCGGGAGCAGGGGTCATCGGAAACATTGTCGGTGGACGGTTGTTTGATGTAATTGGTGGGTATAAAACGCTCGTTATCGGAATGACATTTGCACTTGGCTTTGCAATATTACTCGCTTTTAATCATGAATATTATCAATATATGGCATTTCTGACTGGGATCGGACTCGGTCATGGCATGATCGTGCCGGTATTTTATTCTCTTGCAGGTTCTCTTTGGCCTGAAGGAGGCAGACGGCCATTTAATGCGATGTACGTTGCGCAAAATGTCGGGGTTTCAGCAGGTACAGCGTTAGCTGGAATTGTCGCAGCATTTCATATTGAAATGATTTTTGTTGCCAACAGCATCACGTATTTGTTGTTGTTTTTGTTTGCAGTCATTGCATATCGAGGGATTCAAGAACGATCAACATCGAGTGCACAAGTGCAAAAGAGCAAAAACTTCAAACAACAGAACATGTCAGCCTTGCGATTTTGTCTGTCGGGTTTCTAATCTGCTGGGTCGCTTACGTTCAATGGTTGTCGAACATTTCTGTACATATGCAAAGTTTGAACATTGATCTCTATTACTACAGCTTGCTTTGGACGTTAAATGGTTTGCTTATTGTTATCATGCAACCAGTTATGGCGATCGTTGTTCGTAAATGGGTGACAACCCTAAAAGCACAGCTTATTACGGGAGCGATTATATTTGCAGGGGCATTTCTTGTATTAACACAAGCAGAAGTGTTTACTGTGTTTTTACTTGCCATGATTATTTTGACGTTCGGTGAGTTATTCGTCTGGCCAGCGGTTCCGACGATTGCGAACAAAATGGCGCCAAAAGGCAGTGAAGGTTTTATCAAGGAATTGTAAACAGTGTCGCTACTGGGGGGAGAATGATTGGACCACTTCTTGGTGGGATGATTGTTGATCACTATGACATGCAAACGATGTTCTTTGTTATTCTAAGTCTCTTCATCATTGCAATTATTTCATTTGCAATGTATGATCGCCCGTTACGTAAATCAAATAAAAAGCTGCCTCTTCAATCGTAAAGTGAAGAGGCAGCTTTTTCTTATTCATATCGTGGCACAGGATGTCTTCGTAAATAATCCCGAATCGATTGTTTGAGTTTACCAGTTAGTTTTTTTTGCGACGGGCTTGTTTCTTTGATTTCGCTTTGCCCATGGATTCCACAGCTACCACGGTCTTCACTCCCTTCATGAAATGTCTTGTCTCTTTAGTATACGCTTAATTTATAGAAAATGCTTCTTAATCTAGAATTTCTCAAAAGGACAAGAGAATGAAAGCTCGCAAATGCTTGACAGCCTTGACATTGACAGATTTCGAGCCTACAATGGCAATATCAAGAAATCCGTCGTTATGGATGGTTTTACACTTTTCGATGACGTCTCCGATAAGGAGATTTTTTTTAGACATTACACATACTTCACTGTTGACAAAGGAGGCACCCCTTATGGCCTTTTCACATAAGGAGATTGAAAAAAAATGGCAAACGTTTTGGGAGTCGAATAAAACGTTTCGCGTGGATACAGCTGACCACTCACGTGAGAAATTCTATGCGTTAGATATGTTCCCTTATCCGTCAGGAGCGGGTTTACACGTTGGACACCCTGAAGGGTACACAGCGACAGATATTTTATCGCGAATGAAGCGTATGCAAGGGTATAACGTATTGCACCCGATGGGTTGGGATGCATTCGGTTTACCTGCAGAGCAATATGCATTAGATACGAATCAACACCCGAATACTTTTACACAAAAGAACATCAACACCTTTAAGCGTCAAATCCAAGAACTTGGGTTTTCTTATGACTGGGATCGTGAAATTAGTACAACGGATCCAGATTATTATAAGTGGACACAGTGGATTTTTATTCAACTTTACAAAAAAAGGATTAGCCTACGTTGATGAAGTAGCGGTGAATTGGTGTCCTGCGCTTGGAACTGTACTTGCCAATGAAGAAGTCATTGACGGTGTTAGCGAACGTGGTGGACACCCTGTTGAACGACGTCCAATGAAGCAATGGATGCTCAAAATTACAGAATATGCCGACCGCCTACTTGATGATTTAGATGAGTTGGACTGGCCTGAAAGCATTAAAGATATGCAACGCAACTGGATTGGCAAATCCGCTGGCGCTGAAGTTCGTTTCGAAATCGATGAGCACAATGTTGAAGTATTTACGACGCGTCCAGATACACTCTTTGGTGCGACTTACATGGTGCTTGCACCAGAACATCGCCTCGTTGACCTCATTACGACTGACGATGCCCGTGAATCTGTGGAAGCCTACCGCAAGAAAGTAAGTACGAAAAGTGACTTAGAGCGTACCGATCTTGCAAAAGAGAAAACAGGTGCATTCACAGGTGCTTATGCTACGAACCCAGTGAATGGCGAACAGATTCCGGTTTGGATTGCTGACTATGTGCTTATTAGTTATGGAACAGGTGCGGTTATGGCGGTCCCTGCTCATGACGAGCGCGACTATGAATTTGCTAAAACGTTCGACTTACCGATTCGTGAAGTGGTGAGTGGCGGCAATATTGATGAAGAACCATACGTTGGTGATGGTGATCACATCAATTCAGAGTTTCTTAACGGTTTGAACAAAGAAGATGCGATTCAAACGGTCATTGAGTGGCTTGAGAAGAACGACTATGGGCAAAAGAAAACGACGTACCGTTTGCGTGATTGGTTGTTTAGTCGTCAGCGTTATTGGGGTGAACCAATTCCTATGATTCATTGGGAAGACGGTACGATGACGCCAGTTGATGAAAGTGAGTTGCCATTAACGCTTCCTGAGTTGGACGAATTTAAGCCGTCAGGCACAGGAGAGTCACCGCTTGCCAATGCAAAAGAATGGCTTGAAGTGACTGATCCTAAGACGGGAATGAAAGGTCGTCGTGAAACGAATACAATGCCTCAATGGGCAGGTAGCTGCTGGTACTATTTACGTTTTATCGACCCAGACAATGATGAAGCCCTTGCTGATCCTGAGAAGTTGAAAACTTGGCTTCCGGTTGATATTTATATCGGCGGGGCAGAACATGCCGTTCTTCACTTGCTATACGCTCGCTTCTGGCACAAAGTGCTTTACGACATCGGTGTTGTACCGACGAAAGAACCGTTCCAACGTTTGTACAATCAAGGAATGATTCTTGGTGAGAACAACGAGAAGATGAGTAAGTCAAAAGGCAACGTCGTCAATCCAGATGAGATCATTGAAACGCATGGTGCGGACACCCTTCGTATGTATGAAATGTTCATGGGACCATTGGATGCATCAATTGCTTGGTCAACGAATGGACTGGACGCATCTAGAAGGTTCCTCGATCGTGTGTGGCGTTTACTCGTTACAGAAGAAGGAAAGCTTGTGGATACGGTTGTTGAAGATGCTGCGAGCGATCATTCACTTTTACCGGTTTATCACCAAACCGTTGCGAAAGTGAGCGATGACTTTAAGAACTTACGATTTAACACGGGGATTAGTCAGCTGATGGTGTTGATTAACGCTGCATACAAAGCCGATACGTTACCGAAAGTTGCAATGGAAGGTTTCGTGAAAATGCTTTCGCCAATTGCACCGCACGTAGCAGAAGAGCTATGGGAAAAGCTTGGTCACACAGGCACGATCTCTTACGAAGCTTGGCCAGTACATGATCCTGCGTACCTCGTTCAAGACGAAGTTGAAGTTGTCGTTCAAGTAAATGGAAAAGTACGCGCAAAGCTTGTCATGTCAAAAGACGCGACAAAAGAAGAAATGCAAGAAAGTGCGTTATCCGATGAGAAAGTCGCAAGCAATATCGAAGGCAAAACGATCCGCAAAATCATTGCCGTACCAGGTAAATTGGTTAACGTTGTTGCGAATTAATAAAAAGCCCGTCAGTAGCTTAGACGCTACTGACGGGCTTTTGCATTTATTCAGCGGTTGCAGCGTTTAATCCGGCAGTATAACCAGTAGAGAAGGCAACCGTAATGTTAAATCCACCTGTATAGCCGTGAATATCAAGCACCTCACCGCAGAAGTACAAGCCTTCTTTTTGCTTAGATGCCATCGTTTTAGGGACGATTTCCTTGATTGAAACGCCACCTCCAGTAACGAAGGCTTTTTCAATGGAAAGCGTTCCGTTCGCAGTAAATAAAAACGCCTTAGTAAGTTCGCTTAACGTTTGCAATTGTTCATGACTGACTTCTTTTAGTGGTGTTGTTGAATCAATTTGTGCTCGGTTCAATAGTGTGAGCAAATAACGCTCAGGTGCAAAGTTCGCTAGCGCGTTTTTACTCGATCTAGCACCATCGTTTTCTTTGTATGAAAGCAACTGTTGCTGTAAAGAAGCGACAGTCTCTTCAGGATATAAATCGAGACTTAACGTGACCGGGTTTTGTTTGTTCTTTTTGCGTTCTTTAACGACGTACTGACTGCATCGAAGGGCAGTCGGACCACTAATCCCAAAGTGCGTGAACAATACATCACCCGTATGCGTGACGATTTTCTTTTGTTTCTTGTTTAAAACGGTTAGGGCAATATTTCGAAGCGACAATCCTTGCATTGAACGATTTTTTATGAAGGTTTCGTTTGAAGTGATTGGAACTTCTGTTGGATAGAGATCCGTAATGGTATGTCCTGCGGACTTTGCAAAAGGGTAACCGTCCCCAGTGCTGCCCGTATGGGGGACGCTCGTCCCACCCGTTGCGACAATGACGGCATCTCCTTCAATTGTTTTTCCAGATTCCAATTTGACTCCAGTTACGTGCTCTTCGTTGATTTGCAATGATTTCACACGTTCATTCGTTCGAATGGTCACCTTAAGACGGTGTATTTCTTTCAACAACGTATCCACGACGGTTTTTGCGCTATCGGTAACGGGGAACATCCGACCCATATCTTCTTCTTTCAATTGGATGCCTAACCCTTCGAAATAGTGAATGATGTTTTCATTGTTCCAAACGGAAAACGGGCTGTACATAAACTTCCCGTTGCCTGGAATAAATGAAATCAATTCACTTTCATCCATTCGATTGGTGACGTTGCATCGACCACCACCTGATATCGCTAGCTTTCGACCGAGTTTATTGCCTTTGTCGACGAGCGTGACCTTCGCTCCGTGTGTGGCGGCAGCTACGGCTGCCATTAACCCTGAAGGTCCTCCACCGATTATAATGACTTTTCTCATAACGTACTCCTTTTACATCCGTTCATTCGTTATTGAATGATAACACGGAACGAGCGGAATTTCCTAATTCATTCAGCAATGATCACAGAAAGAAAGCTGAAACAAAATACTCTGAATTTGAAACCTGTTCAAACATGTAATCGTACTCTACGTATGGCTTTATTATTGAACATACTGGTGGAAAATACGAAATAAATGCTCCTATATTCCCGGTAATAACTAGTTTTTACCCATGTTATACTAAGAATAGATTATTTAACCGTCTACTCTGAAAATATGAACAAATGAGGTGAAGCATGGAACAGATTACGATTCATAGTCGCACTCATAGTGAAATGATCGATATTACCTCACAGATTGAACAGTACATTACGCAAAATAATTATGATCATGGCATTGTGTATGTGTCTAATTTGCATACGACAGCAGGAGTTACGATTAACGAAAATGCCGACCCCGATGTAAAGACCGACTTTTTAAGACGTTTGGATGAAGTGTATCCTTGGGAGCATCCAGAGGATTTGCATGCAGAGGGAAATACAGCCGCTCATTTAAAAGCGAGTACTGTTGGAGCCACTCAAGCAATTCTTGTGGAAAATGGTAAGTTGGTGCTTGGAACGTGGCAAGGCGTTTATTTTTGTGAATTTGATGGACCGAGAAAGTCAAGGCGAGTGGTACTTTCGTTTGTCCAGTCAGAAGGAGGTCGCGTATGAGTCGAAGAGGAGGTAGACCAAGAGCGTCTTCTCGTTCGAGAAGACCATCGAGTCGAGGTTCGAGTGGTCGTTCAACGAGTCGTCCACGTACAAACCGTCCATCTAGTCGTCCGAGCACAAGTAGTGGTGGAGGCTATCGTCCGAAAGCGTCAAGCAGTGGTGGAAGTGGTGGAGGTTTTCTAAAAGGCATGGCAGTAGGGAGTATGATGGGGCGAGGTCGAAGAAGAAGACATATGGGTGGAGGCTATTACAACAGAGGCGGTAATGGAATTGGTCTAGGTTGTTTAGCAGGAATTGTTATTGTCGTTTTAATCGGGATCATTTTCTTGCTCTTAACGAATTGAGGTACGAATCATGAGCGGAAGTTTGCACGTCATTCCGTGCGGGAAGAAGAAAATCTGGGATCTAGAGCCTGCACATCCCCCTGCTTATGCAAAAGATGCTTATGTCGGTACGTTCCATCGAATCTGCCGGCACTATGTGCACCATTTTGAAGCTGACTGGGTGATTCTTTCGGCGAAGTATGGATTTCTACTCCCAGATCATGTCGTTCCACATCATTATGACTTAACATGGAATATTTCACATAAAAAAAGATTGGATTTCGATGGAACGTTTACGAGATCAAGTGAAAGAAGAAAAGCTTCATAATTATGAGCGAATTGTCTTATTAACCGGGAAGAAATACGAACCGATCGTTCGTAACGTATTTGGGTCGACTTTTCCAGTTATTCGTCCCCTCGACGGGGCAAGGGGAATCGGTGACATGCAAGCGATGTTGAAACGTTCCATCGAACAAAACGTCAAATTATGTTGAGAAGCGACAACGATGATAAAGTTGTCGCTTTTTTTGTAAGCAGTCATCTTGAATAAGATATGGTAAAATGCGTAAGATGGACGTTTGTTTTCTCGGTGAAGGGTGCGTAGACAATTATGGCAGAAAGTAAGTTAGTCCGAGGAACAATGATGCTAACAGGGCAACGTTGTTTTCACGGTTACTCGGATTGTTATACATATTTCCATTTACATTAATGGTCGGTCAACAAGGAAATGCTTTATATTCTTACGGTTATCTTCCGTATACGTTGTTGCTCAGTTTATCAACGTTAGGGATTCCGATGGCAGTATCTAAATTCGTTGCCAAGTACCACGCAGTTGGCGATTATGAAACCGGTCATCGACTGTTTCGTTCAGCACTAATTGTAATGGGAATTACAGGGGTAATCTCGTTTCTATTACTCTTTTTATTGGCACCACAAATTGCGGCACAAGTCGTTGCTGATGATGGAACCGGAAATCGACCAGAAGACGCTACATTTGTTATTCGTATGGTAAGCGTTGCGTTAATTATTATTCCGATTATGGCAGTCATTCGTGGATACTTCCAAGGGTTCCAATCGATGGGACCAACGGCGATTTCGCAAGTCGTTGAACAAATTTTCCGTGTCGGTTTTATCCTCGTTGCGACATTCCTTATTCTACAAGTAGGAAACGGTTCCCTCGGGACTGCCGTTGGTTTTGCGACATTTGGTGCATTTATTGGGGGATTAGCTCATTTCTTGTCTTGTATTATTTTTGGAGAAAGCGCAAGGCAGGAATTCACCAATTAGTAAGCGAAACAAAGAGACAAGGAGAGCCGTTGCCACTTGGTGGCATGTACAAAGAATTGATTCGTTATGCGTTGCCACTTTCGTTTGTAGGACTGGCAATCCCGCTTTACCAATTAATTGATATGTTTACGTACTCGAGTGCGTTGGAAACGTATGGATTTACAGGTCAAGAAGCGGAAAGCGCATTTGGTATCTTTGCTAGAACGAGTCACTCAGTCATTCTAATTCCAGTGGCAGTAGCAACGGCCATGTCAGTAAACATTATCCCAGCCATTACCCGATCGAATACAAATGGCGATCGTGATGAGATGAATGCATACATGACCAAGTGTTTTTATATCATCTTATTCTTTACCGTTCCAGCAATGGCAGGACTCATGATATTGTCGACACCAGCGTTTGCAACGCTGTTCGGGATGGATGACTATATTCTCGGTGGTCAGATTCTACAAATGTACGCGCCAGCTGCAGTGTTGTTTTCACTATTTGCTGTAACAGCTGCGATGTTACAAGGGATGAACAAGCAAAAGCAAGCCATTATGGGGCTTGTTATTGGGCTCGTTATTAAATTGAGTCTCACGTATGTTTTGACCGTTCTGTTTGGTGTTGGTGGAGCGATTGTCGCTACGTTACTTGGTTATAGTACAGCAATCGTCTACAACGTCGTATCAATCCGAAAAGCAACGAACTATGAAGTGAATCAGTTAAAGCGCCCTGCGCTTAAAGTAGCGTTGATTACAGTAGTTATGGTCGTTGCCGTAGCGATTGTGCAAGCAGGAGGTCAACACGTGTTTGATGCATCAACACAATTAGGAATGGTTTCCATTCTAGCCTTCGGTGTTGTTACAGGCGGATTATTGTATTTTGTTCTGGCTGTACGTACGGGGTTAGCAGCAGACGTATTGGGAGATCGTTTTACTTTGTTAAGAAAATGAAATCTGCTGTAAATGGTTCAGCGTGTTACACTGAAATTTGATTTTATTGTAGGTGGGTGAAAGGGATGCTGGCACGTTTTAAAGCCTTTGATTGGATATTTATCAGTGCTGTATTTGCTTTAGCTGTCTTCGGTCTTCTGATGGTATATAGTGCTAGTTATCCTGCTGCAATTAACAGCGGTCAACCAGCCACTGCGGTCGTATCAAGACAGCTGATGTTTTTTTGTTATCGGTATCGTATTGTTTGTTGTAATCATGAATTTCAGATATCAATTTCTTAAGAAGTTAAGCCCGTTGATTATCATTGCGTCATTGATTCTCTTGTTATTAGTTCCGATTATCGGTCTTGAAGATAAAGGTGCAACAAGGTGGATCTCCATTGGTGGATTTACGCTTCAGCCATCTGAGTTTGTAAAGCTTGGCGTTATTATCTATTTAGCGTCTGTGTACTCGAAGAAACATAAATATATTAATCGATTTATACAAGGGGTCTTGCCGCCGCTCGTCATCGTCGTCTTTTTGTTCACGTTAATTTTGTTGCAACCGGATTTAGGTACAGCAGTTGTGATTTTGATGGTTACGGGGATTATTATTTTTTTTGTCAGGTGCAAGACTTCGGCACTTAATTATGCTCGGTGCGCTTTCTTTAACCTCGGTCGTTATTCTAATTACGCAAGAAGAGTATCGAATGAACCGGATCTTTGCTTTTGTAGATCCGTTTGCTCATCAAGATACACACGGACACCAGTTGATTCAATCGTATTATGCGATTGCTAATGGTGGGGTAACAGGTACTGGATTTGGACAAAGTGTGCAAAAACTAGGCTATTTACCAGAGCCACATAACGACTTTATTTTATCGATCATTTCAGAAGAAACGGGCATTCTCGGTGTTGGATTTGTCATTCTTTGCTTCTTAGTCATTGGATTTCGTGGGATTGTGATTGGAAGTCGCTCAAAAAGCGTGTTCGGCTCATTGCTTGCATACGGAATTGTGTTTATGTTTATGTTCCAATTCATCTTTAATGCGGGAGCAGTAAGTGGAACGTTGCCAATTACAGGGATTACGCTTCCGTTCGTAAGTGCTGGAGGTTCGTCACTGATCGTTTCTTTCGTTGCTGCAGCCATCGTTGCGAACATCTCAAGGCAGAACACGAAAGAACAAAACCAAGAGCACGTTGAAGGCATGGAAGATGAAGAACCAACACTAACTGTTGTTCAAAACAAGAAGATGGGGGCAAAATAATGTTGATTATAGGCTATGGTCGATTAGGACAAGCAATTGTCGGCATTTTAACGAACCATCAAACAGAACGTGTCCACGTGTACAATCGAACGAAAGATAAATTAGCAGGTGAGCAAAACGTAGATGTCATCGACCTCAGTCGTTTAAAGACTATCACGATGTGATCCTTGCAATTCCGGCTCATGCATATGAGCCGTTTTTTTCCATGTATCGATCATTGTTCTCGTCAACGTGTCGGTTTTATTATACGGCTACCGCGTTAATGCATTCGGACGTCGCACCACTTATAGAACAAGAGCAGACGATGATTTCTTGTAAGTTGTTAGGTCATGCTCGGGTTGCTTTGCAAGAACGAGAAGCGGTATTTGCACTTCAAACAAAGCAACAAGTTATGAAGTTCAATGAGCTAACGTCACACGCATTTACTGTCATTGAAGGTGATGAAGATGCCGTTAGAAAGGCAAATACAATTGCTACTGAAGAAAGCTTGCGAGGGTTAAAACGGATGGAAGAGCGAATGAGTAAAGCGTCGATTTCCGATGAGATGCTACGTGCTGTACAAGCTCAAATACCGAATGGTATTGCGAAGGCGCATTTACGAAACGACCACGGTCACTTTGCAAAATCACTATTACAACAATGGAACAATGGGAGCGACGAAGATGAGTGAAAGTAGCATGCGAATTGATAAATTTTTAGCAAATGCGAACGTAGGCTCAAGAAGTGATGTGAAGAAATTAATCAAAAAAAAGCTCGTCCTCGTAAATGACATCGTAGTTTCTGATGCAAGTTTTAAAGTGGATGCATCGACAGATGAAATAGAAGTGAGCGGGAAGTCGATTACACTTAGAACGTCACCGCGCTATTACGTTATGAACAAAAGAGGTGGTGTCGTTACAGCAACGAAGGACCACCTCCATAAAACGGTAATGGATGATTTACATGTCGGCCTACGTGAGCAACTCTTTCCTGTCGGTCGTCTAGACAAAGATACGGAAGGCTACTTCTTTTAACGAGCGATGGGGATTTTGCTCATCGTCTAACGTCGCCAAAGCATGACGTCGAAAAAGAATATGCCGTTGGGCTAGACGCGTTGCCGCTTAAAGAAGATCTTCTCCGAATTGAAGGTGGACTTGAGTTAAAAGACGGGAGTCATACAAAACCAGCAAAAATTACAACGAGCAATCATCCAGATTATACGTTGCATATTACGATTACTGAAGGTAAGTATCATCAAGTAAAACGAATGTTTGGAGCGATCGGTCGTAAGGTTGAGCGTCTAAAGCGTGTCAGGATTGGCTCGCTTTCGTTAGATGATCGTTTAGCTGCAGGCGAATACCGTGAGCTCACAACCGAAGAGATTGACCAACTGAAGTAAACAAAAGAAAGCCAGCACATTTGTGCTGGCTTTTCAAAATTTCTACACGTATGTTTACGAAGCTTTAACTTTCTGCTTTGTGGTCCACTTGCCACGACTGGGACTATGAACTAGATTATTGTATTCTAGTACGTTTAAGTCACGCTGGATCGTACGTTGTGTGATGCCGAATTCATCAACCAGTTGTTGTGTGGTTACCGTGCCTTCTTTTCGAATGTACAAGTAAATTGACTTAATTCTAATAAGCATACGGTCGGTTGAAGTTCGCAAAAAAACCACTCCTTCTATAAAAATAGAATCAAGGGGACGCGTACGTTCTCTCTTTCTTTGCAATAACGCGGCACTGCACAGATCCAGGAGACCAAAAGTGTATATGAAATTGTGTTGACAGGTCTTAGGCTGGCCAGTGTTCCTGATTCAAGATCCATTATACTACACGATTATTTGAGAATCAAAACATCTTTCCTCTATCAATGTGGATTACGATTCGAATTGGAACAAGTCTGTAGAAAGGTATCGCTCACCAGTATCACAAGCAATGGCGACGACAACTTGTCCAGGTTTTAACGTTTTTGCAAGCTCTATTGCTGCAAAACAAGCAGCGCCAGAAGAAGGACCAACGAGGATGCCTTCATCACGAGCTAATTTGCGAACCGTATCATACGCATCTTCGTCACCGATGCGATCAATGTCATTGTAGACGGATTGATTTAGAATAGGTGGAATAAACCCTGGTGACGTACCTACAAGTTTGTGAGGACCTGGTTTACCACCTGACAATACTGGAGAACCTTTCGGTTCTACGACACGAATTGTGATGTCAGGATAATGTTCACGTAGCGTTTCCCCTGTTCCAGTAATCGTTCCACCGGTACCAGATGCTGCAACAAAACCAGCTAGTGGCTTATTAAGGGTTTCAACATCACTCACAATTTCAAGTGCTGTCGTTTTCCGATGAGCATCAGGGTTCGCTTCATTCTCAAATTGCATCGGCATAAAGCTATTGTCGATTTCTTTTGTGAGCTCATGTGCTCTTGAAATTGCACCAGGCATTTTCTTATCTCCTGGCGTGAGAACGACTTCAGCGCCATATGCTTTTAGAAGATTAATTCGTTCTTGTGACATCGTGTCTGGCATCGTTAAGATACAACGATAACCACGGACGCAGCGTTCATTGCGAGGCCAATGCCAGTGTTGCCTGACGTCGGCTCAATAATGACCGTGCCTTCTTTTAGATGTCCGCTTTCTTCTGCTTGCATAATCATTTCTCGTGCAGCGCGGTCTTTTACACTACCGCTAGGATTTTGATACTCCAACTTTAAGTACACATCTGCGCTTCCTTCTGGAACAATACGATTCAGTTTAACAAGAGGTGTGTTACCTACAAGTTCGTCAATTTGATTGTATACGGTCATTACGTTCACTCCAACTAGTTATAAGTTAATGGCGATTAAACAAACTGTTCTTATAGGTATTATAACGGAATTGAATGGTCTACGAAAGAAAGGCGTATTCCTAATTTACAAAATGTACGGTAGGATAGTGAGAACTGCTACAGAAGGGTGAGTCATCATGGCAACGCATTATTTCTTTGGAATTCATGTACCAGAAGAGACACGAGCGATGATTTTAGCAAACCGTGAATTACAAACAGCCATATTACCATTTAAGAAACAGACACATCCGAGTGATTATCACATTACACTCAAGTTTTTTGGTCAATTATCCGATGAGTTACGTAACGAACTCATTCAGTCAGCGAGCGAACTAGCGAACAAAATAAAACCTTTTATGATTGATGTTGAAGGCATTGAAACATTTGGTTTAAAAAAACGCTCCACGAGTTTTATACGTAGAAACAAAGTTAAATCAGTCGTTAGCACAATTACAAACCATGATTGAAGATGAAGCAAAGCGATTAGGAATTGCCAAAGAAACGCGACCATACACCCCGCATATTACCGTTGCAAGGCGGTTTAACGGTCAAGCGTTTAAATTGCCTGAAACACAAATTAACGATCGACTACACGTCGTAGATTTTCGTTTATATGAAGTGCGTCCGAATTTTATCCCTCGTTATCACACGGTTTCACAATTTACATTAAAAGGGTGAGGGATGATGAAGGTAGTGAAAGACTTCTCGTTTTTGCTTTTACAGTTAGCCGTTCTCGTGCTTTTTTTATTTTATAGGGATGATGATGAGTAGTTGGATTCCATTTCCAATTCCAGGAAGTGTAATTGGGATGCTGCTGTTGCTACTTTGTCTTCAATTCAAGGTTATAAAAATCCAATGGGTCAAAAAGGGTGCAACATTATTAATCGTACATATGCCTTTGTTATTTATTCCAATTCTTGCTGGACTCATTCAACATTTAGATTTGCTTCGCGCACATGGGTTAACACTCGTTGCTATTACAGCTTTAAGTACGTGGATCGTATTAGCAACTGCTTCATTGCTTAGTCAATGGTTGTTAAAGAAGCAGGTGAGCAGCAATGAGTGAGCTCATTATGAGTGTAGGGTTTATTGCGATTACACTTTTAATTTATATGGCTGCTCGTAAATTAAATACGGTTCACAAAGCGTTGTACACGATGCCGTTTTTAACCGGTACGATTGTCCTCGTTATGTTTCTTATTTTTTTCGAATACGTCGTACGAAGCGTACTCATTAGGTGGAGCATGGATTGAATTTTGGTTAGGACCGGCAATCGTTGCACTGAGCATCCCGCTCTATGAGCAACGAAAGACATTACTAAAATTTATCATTCCGCTCGGTGTACCAGTCATCCTAGCAACATTTCTCGGAATCGTGACAGGTGTTAGCTTTGCAGGAATTGCTGGACTTAGTGAAGAATTGATGTATTCAATTTTACCGAAATCTGTCACGACACCGATCGCGATGGATATTGCGAGTATTTTAGATGGTGATCCATCCATTGCTGCGTTACTCGTCCTTGTCGCTGGCGTTAGTGGTGTGTTATTCGCAGATATTACGTTCCGCATTTTCAAGATTGACCAGAACTTAGCAAAAGGAATTGGACTCGGTGCAGCGGCTCATGGAATTGGTACAGCAAATGCGATGGAGAACGGTCAAGTTCAAGGGGCGGCAAGCTCCGTATCGATGACGTTGTGTGCTATTCTGCTGTCAATTTTCACACCAATCATTGCACTCGTTTTCATGTATTAAGGAGGGTCTGATGGTTCATCTCGTTAAATTAGAAGATTATGTTTCGCGATATGAAGTGGACTTACAACGTTATCCGAATCAGTATTCAAGGCTAAAACAAGAGAAATGGCGACACATGAAGAAACTTTGGCAAGATGCGAATGTTGATTTAAGAGAAGATGAGGAATTTGATGAAGAGTGGTTTTTAGGGGAGTCGAAAGGTTTTTGGAAGCAAGCGATTGCGAAGTTCAAAAAAAACGCCTACAGAGGCTTCGTCTGAACGACAAGAACTTCACCCTGATTTCGAACGTTACCGAAATAAAACGTTAGCTGACTTGGAACAGCAATTTTATTATGAATTGTTCCAAGCGCAGTTGAAGTGGGCATCATCTTCTTTACAAGAAGAATCAATTCTTGATAGCAAGTATCGTTACGATAGTCGTTTGCGTCAATTGCTCAAGGAGATTCCAGATAATTATTTTCTTTTTTATAATCCGGTTTTAAAAGTTGCTCAAGCGGAAATTGATTTAGAGGTTGTCTTAATTTCTCCTACTGATATTTATTGTGTAACGTTTATTGAGACGAATAAAAATTCAATTATTCATGCGAGTACAGATCGATTTTGGAAGGTTGATTACGGTAAAAACTATCGCAAAAAAATAGTGAGTCCGGTACTCTCGCAAAACCGCATGCGAAAAGTAGTCACGACCCTGTTGAGTGAAGCTTCTATACGCTCTAAAATTCATTCTGTCATTGTTGCGCCAGATGGATACATTGATGACCATCAAGCGCCACTACGTGCACTTAAAGTTGATTGTACGTCGTATAACCAATGGTTGGGTGAGTTGAAGCGTCATCCTTCTCCGCTAAAAAAAGAAGCAAATGGACATAACAGTAGCGTTGTTGAATGCAAGTTCTACGAAAAGTTTTGAGCGTCATCATTCGGATGTCGAAAAGCATAGCTTTGAGTCTTGAACAGCAATTGACGGTCTTTCTATTCATCTGCTATGATTAACGTTGATTATTAATTGGCCAAAAGACAAAAACTGTACGTAATAATAGAAAAGCACGAACACTAAAGTGATATGTTGCGCCACGACCGATTCGGATTTTGTTGGCGTATCTTTTTTTCGGTAGTTCAATCAATACGTCAAAGTCTGGGCAGTGAGAAGATGCAAGCTCAAATATTTAAAAGGATCCCCGCCATGAGACATTTCGATATCAATTCTAAAGTAAAAAGGAAAAAGTGGTTGGAAATGCTTCTAGGCAGCAACTGGAACTTAGAGCCTGCTGGTGGTTCTACGGGTGAAGCGTTTATTGCTCATGACGGCAGTCAGAAACTGTTCCTAAAGTGCAACTCCTCCCCATTTCTTGCCGTTTTATCTGCTGAAGGCATTGTACCTAAGTTACTTTGGACGAAACGGTTAGCAAACGGTGATGTGATTACCGCGCAGCGATACATTGAAGGCCGTGAGCTTGGAAGTAAGGATATGCAGCTACCTGAAGTCGCTCAACTTCTTAGACGAATTCACACGTCAAAAGAGTTACTTGAAATGCTAAAGCGCATTGAGAACCAAGTGCATTCTCCAGACGTGTTACTTGCGAAGTTAAGAAAGAAAGCCATTTATCAACAACATCGTGTTGCTCCGATTTATCAACAAGCTTTTGCTTATTTAGAGCAGAATAAAACGAACATTGAGCACGAAAACTTTGTTGTTTGTCATTGTGATTTAAATCATAACAACTGGATTGTTGAAAACAACGAAGCGCTGTTTCTCATTGATTGGGACGGGGCATCGGTTGCCGATCCAGCTTTAGATTTAAGCATTATGTTGCATTGGTACGTACCAAGAGCAACGTGGGAAGAATGGCTACGTGATTATGGCATTGAGTTAAATGACTCATTGTTCCGTCGCATGCATTGGTACATTACGATGCATACGTTAGATTATTTGCTCGAAAGTGATGAAGACAATGATATGAATCGAAGTCAATGGGTTGAATACTTGGAGTCATTGATGGTAGAAGATGTCTTTACGGATTAAAGGAGCGGATTCCCGCTCTTTTTTTATGAATAAAATAAAGGATGAATGTAATCATGAGACTGCGTAAAAAAACCAGGAGCAACAGATAAAATTAACGCACATCCAACGATTGTAATTCCACAACCAGAACAATATCGTGGACGTTGGGAAGAAGCGTTCTCTGATCAAATAAAAAAAGCCATTACACGTCGAATTCGGAACAGGTAAAGGGCAGTTCTTGCGAGACATGTCAGACATTTACCCAGATGTTCATTATATCGGTGTAGAACTATATGAAAGTGTACTTGTGACAGCTTTAGAAAAAAACATCAATCACGAAGGTAGAGTAGCATTCATTTTAGGAGATGTTGCTGATGCTAAAGACTATTTCAAGGAAGGTGAGATCGACCGGATCTACTTAAATTTTATGGATCCTTGGCCTAAAAACCGTCATGCCAAACGTCGATTAACGCACGCAAACTTCTTAGAAATCTATAAGCAACTTCTTCCTAAAGATGGCGAGATTCATTTGAAAACCGACAATGAAGGACTGTTTGAGTTCTCACTGCAATCTTTTTCGGAGAATGGGTTTCAGTTGAAGAATGTTTCTGTAAACTTACATCGTGATGAACCTGAAGATAATGTTCGAACAGAGTATGAAGAGAAGTTCTCTAGTAAAGGACAACCGATTTTTCGAACAGAAGCATACATTCCACAATAATAAAAAAAACCCTTCTACACATGTAGAAGGGATTTTTTTTATTGCTTTTCAAGCTCCAAAATCGTACCAGTTTTTGCATCAACAACAAAGTCCATTTGCTTTGTTTCACCAGAAGCAGTGCTTGATAGACCGCCACGGTAAACGTTGTAATCAAGTTCGTTTTTCTCATAGTGTTCGGGGTTCATATGAATCCATGAACCGCTAATCGGAATGCGGTGAGAGACGTTTTCTTTTACTTGCTTTAATGCCTTTTCAGGAGAAACCGATTTAGCTGCACAAGCTTCTTTCACTGCGTATCCTGCCGCAAAGCCAAGAGCAACTCCGACGAGTAGATCTTTAATCTTCATGTCTAATCAAC
This sequence comes from Geomicrobium sp. JCM 19055, assembly GCF_000698185.1. Lineage (NCBI taxonomy): Bacteria > Bacillati > Bacillota > Bacilli > Caryophanales > Geomicrobium > Geomicrobium sp. JCM 19055. The sequence continues at coordinate 126,683 of NZ_BAXL01000010.1, read as the reverse complement.
CGCCTTTGTTCTAAAAATTTATACAACAAGTATATAGTGACTTTCCTAATTTGTCCAAGTATAGCAGATGGGACTTACTAGAATTTACCGTAAAACTTCGATACAATAGTACAATCGACTGTCAGACCGAGGAAGGGACGTGAATGAACATGCAACATGAAACGAAAGAAATGTTTAAAACATTGACTGAACTAGCAGGACCTCCAGGGTTCGAACACGATGTACGAGCGTTTATGAAAGAGGAGCTCAACAAATATTCCGATGAAATTGTACAAGATCGACTAGGAAGTACATTCGGTCTCAAAAAAAGGTCCAGAAGACGGACCAAAGGTGCTCGTCGCAGGTCATATGGATGAAGTTGGGTTTATGGTAACGTCCATCACTAAAGAAGGATTAATACGCTTCCAAACGCTTGGTGGCTGGTGGAGTCAAGTTCTCCTTGCTCAACCTGTCGTCGTTCTTACCGACAATGGAAAAATCCCAGGTGTTGTCGGTTCAACACCCCCTCACTTGCTTGACGATGCAATGCGCAATAAACCAATGCCGATTAGTGAAATGTACATTGATGTTGGAGCAGATGATGAAGAGGATGCAAAGCGTTTAGGCATTCGGCCAGGTATTGCCATCGTTCCTGATTTCCCATTTACACCAATGGCTAACGAGAATAAAATCATGGCAAAAGCTTGGGACAACCGTTACGGCGTAGGTCTTGCAATTGAACTATTAAAAGAAGTGCAAGGTGAATCGTTGCCAAATACCTTGTATTCCGGTGCAACCGTTCAAGAAGAAGTCGGTTTACGTGGTGCAAAAACGGCAGCGAACCTGATTCAGCCAGACATTTTCTTTGCCCTTGATGCTTCTCCTGCAAATGATACTTCTGGTAAGAAAGGCGAGTTCGGCAAAATGGGCGATGGTGCTTTGCTTCGAATTTATGACCGCACGATGATCACACACCGTGGAATGCGCGAATTTATTCTCGACACTGCCGAAAGTGAAAACATTCCGTATCAGTACTTCATCTCTCCAGGTGGGACAGATGCAGGAGCTGTTCATACTGCAAATGACGGCGTACCGTCTGCAGTTGTTGGTGTGTGTGCACGGTACATTCATACTGGAGCCTCGATCTTAAATGTGAAAGATTATGAAGCTGCGAAAGCTCTCATCACAACACTCGTTAGAAAGACAGATCGCTCCACGGTTGAAGCGATCCGTGCAAACGGATAAGCTATTCTGTTTCAAAGATGTAACTTAATGCTTGTAGTGCTTGGTCAATGTCTGTCACAACGAGTTGGGCTCGGTTTGCCATTTCTTTTGCTGGATGGTGCAATGAGCTTGGACGAATTAAGATAACAGGTTTTCCTAGTGCTACAGCACTGCCGACATCCATCGCTGCATTCCACTGTTTGTAATCCTCACCAAACATGGCGATGACGACGTCGGACTTTTGCATAAGAACTTTCGTCCGTAAATTATTGATTGCAGAAGCTGCTTCGTCTTTGAAGATTGCATCAGGTTGTTTGCCGAGAACTTCTTCTCCAATATCATCTGATCGATCATGATTTGTCATCGGTTCGAAGAAATGAAGGGGAAGGTTTTTCTCCTTTGCTTTTTGTTTTACATCTTCACGCCAATCGTCGTGAATTTGACCTGCTAAGTAAACGTTTAAATTCATATTGATCACCTCAAAAAAATAATGACTTACTAAATTATATCGTCTTTTATTACGATCGTTGTTTATTATTTTCCCATTCAACGATTGTGATAAACGTCATCGACCAATTACTGGAGGAATGAAACAATGAAAAAGGTTGAAAATAAACAAGCATTTGAAGAAGCGATTCAAGCAGAACGAGTTGTCGTGATGTTTAGTGCAGATTGGTGCCCAGATTGTCACTTTATTGATCCGGCAATGCCTAGAATTGAAGCAGATTACCCGGAAATCGATTTTATTCATGCTGATCGAGACGCTCTGATTGACGTTTGCCAGCAATATGATATCTTTGGAATTCCGAGCTTTGTAGGATTTAAAAATGGCGAAGAAATCGATCGTTTCGTAGATAAAAAAAACGAAAGACAGAAGAAGAAGTAACGTCATTTATTGATCGTTACCTCGAGAAGTAAGTTAGAAGGGAGTTTCTATGGCGACCTCAAATAAAGTGTTGCGTAAACTTAAGGCAAAATTTCACGAGTTAGATGTACAACATGATGAAGAAAAAGCCACGGTGAGAATCGTGCATCCAACGCTTCAAACGGGTTTAAATCTTGACCTGCCACGCCTTGAAGCAAAGTACGATCAAAAAGGTGATGCGGGACTTGAAGACACGTTTTCTTTTATTACGCTATCGTTTGAGGCAATGGAAGAGAAGAAGCAACTTCAAGGGAAGTTGCAACACGTATTCCCTGTCATTCGTTCGACGTCATTTCCAACAGAAACGAAAGATCAAAAAGCATTAATTCACGAACCTCACACTGCTGAGACGAGAATTTATTATGCACTCGATCAAGGAAAGACGTACGCATTAATTGACGAAGGTATGCTAGAATCTGAACAGTTGGACGAGCAAGCGATTAAAGAAGCTGCTCGGTTTAACTTGCGCTCGTTAGCGACTGACGTCAAAGTAGATGAAGTGGCTGGTAATCGATTCTACTTCTTGAACTCAAACGACGGATATGACGCAAGCCGCATACTAAATGAGGCTTGGGTGAAAGAGATGGCAAGCATGATGGAAGGATCTGTAGCGTTTTCAATCCCACATCAAGACGTTTTGATCGTTGCGGATATTCGAAACGACCAAGGGTATGATGTTTTGGGGCAAATGACGTTCCAATTCTTTAAAGAAGGTCGTGTTCCTGTAACGGCATTACCATTCTCTTACGAAGATGAAAAGCTAGAACCGATATTTATTTTAGCGAGAAAAAAACCAAAAGGTCAGTAGAGGGAGATTACGAATGAACGCGTTTTATAATAAGCAAGGTATAGGTGATGTACTTCTCCTAGCGATCAAAGAAATTGATACAGATAAACGTCAAGTCGAACGTAAAGGTGAAATTGCACGTTTGTACCACGAGAATAGTGGCGAAACTGTCGGCTATCATTTTTTTCAATGTTAGTTCTTATGCGTCCCCAAGTGGAACTGGCATGTTATATATCGATGATGCGTTACTAACAGATTTGAACAAAGCGTTAGCAGAAGAAGGAATTGATGACGAATTAACAAAACCATCTGAGCCTAGCTTTGTTGTTGGGCACGTCGATGAAATTGCGCCACATCCTGATGCAGATAAGCTGCGTGTATGCCAAGTAGATGTTGGTAGTGAACAAGTACAAATTGTCTGTGGTGCTCGAAACGTTGACGAAGGACAGAAAGTCGTCGTCGCAAAAGTTGGTGCCAACATGCCAAGTGGGATGAGAATTAAGGCATCGAAGCTTCGCGGGGAGAAATCAAATGGAATGATTTGTTCCATCAAGGAGTTAGCTTTACCGATTGAACAAGAAGAAAAGGGAATTTATGTCCTTCCAGACCGCTATGAAGTCGGTCAAGATTTCTTAAAACAATTCCATAATGGTTAATAGTAAGCCCCTTCTCAATGCTCGTTTACTTGAGGAGGGGTTTTTCGTTGTACTAGAAATGACAAGATTTAGGAATAAATCTTTCCTTAGGAGGTGTTTAAAAGCGGCAAGCTTATGTAGAATAGGAGTAGATTTCACATACTACTATAGAAACATGAGCAGGTGAATAAAATGCCAAAGAAAAAGAAAAACGGCGTTTGGAATACAATTAATCACTATTTATTCGGAAATGATCCGAAGAAAAATGATGAAGAGACGGTTGAACCGAAGCGACAAGAACGTGCTAGTTACGGGAGACAAGATAAACGAAACGACGATGCATCACGAGCAAAAGTGTTTCATAAATACCCGAAAGAAGGAACTTTCGATTCCCTCTACATGTTGACGAAGGACAAAAACCAGATACGACGAAACGAGCTGAACCTCTAAGACCGACTCGAAAGGAGCCGGAGAGTAGACCGACCAAGTCAGAGAAGGTAGAGGAAAGACCAAAGCGCAAACCAAGACAAAACGTCAAGCAAACGATAAGTAAGACGCCTTCTTCATCACTTGATGAAAGGCGCCAGTACTTTAACAATCCTCACTTTTCAGTACAGACCATCCCTTCACCAGTACATGGCTTTCAAAACACGAGAAACTTACAAGTTGATGAAGAAGAGAATAAGGATGTATTGCCTACAGGTGATTGGAGTAAAAGTTCAAACCACGATAACGATTTACAAGCATTGTATGCTCGTGTCAATAAAGCAGCATTAGAACGACTTGAAGCGGAAAATCTCAATCAACAAGTAGAGCATGACGGTGAAGTTGCTGCTACGAAATTATCAGAACCAGTGTCCGGTCGTCCTAGTGAAGAAACGGCTATGATTACTAGAGATAGTGAGTTGTCAGATTCAGCTTATCGCACAGTCACACTAGCAGACGACAAACAAACCGAGCCTGAAAACGAGATCGTAGAGCAAGAAGTAGATGTTGAAACAAACGATAAGACGACAGACCTTCCAATTGCAAGTGAACGAGAAGGCTCAGCTGATTTACAAGGAGCTCATTTCATAGAGAGACAAAATGAAACAGAAGAACCTCTCGTGCAAGATGAGGAATCAAAGCCAGAAGACGACGTCGTTCATTTCCCGAGAAATAGTCAACGGGAGGTCGATGAACACAATGACGAAACTGAAACTATAGATCAAGAACACTCAGAGGACATGACAGCTTTACGTGATGATCAGCCAGGCATGGCGTTTATACAAAAAGATCATCAACTAGGGGATGTTCAAGAGCGGTCTAATGAAACAATGGAGCAAGAAGCTCATTTCATTGAAACAGATGATGAAACGAAATCACAAAGTGAGACTGACGATGAACAATTCAACAGTGATTCCGCCGAATTTGGTAATCAGGTTGTTGAGAACCGTGATGGTGAAGAGGAGTCGTCCGTCGAAGCAACCGAGCAGAGCAATGCCCTTAATGGAGATGGAACAGAGTCTGTAGCTGTAGTTCAAGAAGATGATGGATATGCCGAAGATCATATGCTCAATGAGCCCGAGCAAAGAGCTAGCGACGATACTGATTCAGACACACGTTTGACGTTTGAAAGCGATGACCAAGAGCCCTTCATTTCAAACGACTCAAACGTAGAAGAAGTTAATCTAGTCGATCAAGAACAATCATTTGAGGTGGAAGAACGCGTAGAGGTAGAGACGGATGAAGATCAAGAAGCGACATCGTTGCTACCGTATAACGTAATGATGACCCCATCGGATCGCGCGGCTTACCTACGACAAAAGAAGTTACGTGAAGAAACGAAGGAATCGTCTCAAGAACGATGCCGGCACCGGTTAATTCACAAGTAGCAAAGGAACAAGATGTGTACGAGCAACCTCAATCATTCTCAAATGAAGAGCCTAAGGAAGAAGTGGTTGAAAGCCCTTCTGTTCTAAGCGAACTTGATGACATGGAATTGGAGCCAATTGCACCACCTCCTCACGATCTTCTTGTGGAGCCTGTCCAAACCGCGACTGAAGGTGCATCTGAACAATTAATTCGTCAAAAAGAGCAATTAGAAGCGACGCTCCAACATTTCCATGTTGATGCTAAAGTGACTGACGTTACCGAAGGGCCTTCTGTTACTCGCTTTGAAGTACAACCAGCTCCAGGCGTAAAAGTGACGAAAGTGACAAACTTAACAGATGATTTGAAGCTTGCAATGGCAGCGATTGATTTGCGAATGGAAGCACCAATCCCAGGCAAAAGTGCGATCGGTATTGAAGTGCCTAAACAAAATCGGAATCCGGTCGTCTTAAGAGAGATTCTAGATTCTAAAGCATTCCTAGAACATGATAGCCCACTAGCGGTAGCTTTAGGACTAGACATTAGTGGCGAACCCACAGTTATTGATCTCAAAAAAATGCCCCACGGATTGATTGCAGGTTCTACTGGATCAGGGAAAAGTGTATGTATAAACAGTATTTTGCTTAGCTTATTGTATAAATCGTCACCAGAAGAGGTGAAACTGTTACTCATTGACCCGAAAGTCGTTGAATTAGCGTTTTATCAAGATATCCCTCATCTCGCCGCTCCTGTCGTTACTGATCCGAAAGAAGCGACAATGACGTTAAAATGGAGCGTTGAGGAGATGGAGAGAAGATATCAGCTGTTTGCTAAAGCAGGTGTACGCGATATCTCCGGGTACAATCGCAAAGCAGAGCAAAAGGACAAACTGCCTTACCTTGTCATTGTGATTGATGAGCTTGCAGATTTAATGATGGTCTCGCCACAAGATGTGGAGGAATACATTTGTCGAATTGCTCAAAAAGCACGAGCGTGTGGGATCCATTTACTCGTGGCAACACAACGTCCTCGGTTGATGTAATTACTGGGTTGATTAAAGCGAATATCCCAACTAGGGCTGCGTTCGCTGTATCATCGATGGCCGACTCTCGCACGATTTTAGACGCGGGCGGGCAGAACGGTTAATCGGAAAAGGCGATATGTTGTTTAGTGAAAACGGTGCTTCTCGTTTTGTTCGATTGCAAGGAACGTTTGTTGATGATGAGGAAATTGAACGAGTAGCGGATTATTGGAGACAAAGACAAAAGCCGAACTACTTGTTTACAAAAGAAGAAATCACAAAGCAATCGTCAATGAATGCTGTTGAAGATGATTTATTAGAAGAAGTTACGTACTTTGTCGTTCGACAAGGAAGCGCATCTACGTCAAGTATTCAGCGTCGTTTTCATATCGGTTACAACCGAGCAGCGCGATTAATGGATATGCTAGAAGAGCGTGGAATTGTATCCGAAGCGCTCGGTACGAAACCGAGGCAAGTCCTTGTGTCAGAGGAAGTTGTGCATGCACTTTTTGAATAGATTGAAGTCAAGAGCAGGCTCTTGTGAAAATAGACACAATCTACTATGATTGAACATAATGCACAATATCACTGTAATCTTTCGCGAGGAGTCGACACGAAATCATGAAGGAAATTGAATTGAAATTGCAAGGGAAGATCCAACGATTAACGAACAAAACGTTTAAGTTCGATGAACGTGTTGGAGAAGGTTGGTTTTCTGCAGTTTACTTTTTGAAAACAAGAGACATTATTCGTAAGTATAAACCAGATAATATTGTTACGATGCAGTTTTTTTCAAAAGAAGCATGCCGTACTTTGTGGTACGGATGAAGCCATTGCGCTTATTCAAACGTTCGCTGATCATCCAGAAAAGCTAGAAATTCATTCTTTAAAAGACGGAGATCGCATTGAACCATTTGAACCGGTTTTAACGATTAAAGGTGCTTATCATGATTTTGGTTTTCTTGAGGGGGTCATTGATGGGATCTTCTCAAGAAGAACTTCAGTCGCAACGAATGTTTATGAGGTTGTGAAAGCAGCGCGTACATCTGGTGTACAAAAGCCTGTTATTTTTATGGGAGATCGTGATGATCACTTCACACAACAAGCCGGAGATGGCTATGCAGCATTCATTGGTGGGTCTAAAGCACAAGCGACTCATGCAATGAATGAATGGTGGGGGAAATCAGGGATGGGTACAATGCCTCACGCCCTTATCCAACTTTTTCACGGAGATGTTGTGGCGGCAAGTCACGCATATAAGGAAATGTTCCCAGACGACCAGCTCATGGCGCTTGTCGATTACAACAATGATGCGGTGACGGATGCACTTCGCGTAGCGAGGGAATTTGGCAAAGAATTGCATTCTGTTCGTTTAGATACATCGAATTATATGGTAGACCAGTATTTCTGTAGAAACCCACATAAGATGGGTGACTTTGATCCGACAGGCGTGAACGGTCCGCTCATTCAAGCACTCCGTGATGCGTTGGATGAAGAAGGTTTTAAGCACGTGAATATTACGGTTAGTGGCGGGTTTACTGCAGAACGAATAGAAGCTTATGAACGCGCAGGCGTTCCTGTAAATGTTTATGGTGTTGGTCGTAGTTTATTGGAGAAGACGATTGGATTTACTGGAGACAATGTAATGCTAGATGGTGTCCACGAAGCGAAAGCTGGACGGAAGTTAAGAGAGAACCCCCGGTTGGAGCGCATAACATTTTAACGACCGGTCGGACACTCTCCAATTCTAAGTTGTTACATAAGATAATGCATCACATGAATCTGCTATTGAATTGTAAGTAAATAGGTCGATTTTGTTCTTGTATCGGTTTTTGCTATAATAATATGCGCACAAACACAAAGAGACAACTGCCTATCGTAGGTAGAACAGCTCCAAGTCATGGAGATGTTCAAGTTTGGAGGTCCGTATTAATGACGAGTTACCACTTTATCGGTATAAAAGGTTCGGGGATGAGCGCACTTGCGCAAATTCTTCACGATATGAATGAAGATGTTCAAGGCTCAGACGTCGACCAACATTTCTTTACCCAGCGCCCGTTAGAAGAGCGCGGCATTCCGATTTTAGCTTTTGACAAAGATAATGTGAACAATAACCAAGAGATTGTTGCGTCAGCGGCATATACAGAAGAACATGAAGAGATTCAACAAGCCAATGCGATGGGTGTGAAAGTACAACCTTATCCGACATTTCTCGGTGAATTTGCTTCTAAGTACACATCAATAGCTGTGACTGGTGCACACGGGAAGACGACAACGACTGGTTTATTATCACACGTATTGGGCGCGTTTAGACCAACGTCCTATTTAATCGGTGATGGCACAGGTAAAGGCGAACAAGACAGTACGTTTTTCGTGTTTGAAGCTTGTGAATACCGACGTCATTTCTTAAACTATCATCCGGATTATGCAATCATGACGAACATTGACTTCGATCATCCGGACTACTTCAAGAACGTAGAAGATGTGTTTGATGCATTTAATCAAATGGCATCTCAAGTGAATAAAGCAATTATTGCTTGCGGTGATGATGAATATCTTCAAGCGCTAAATGCTCCTGTTCCAATTGTTTATTATGGAATAGAAGGAAAACATGACTTTAATGCCGAAAACATTACGACAGATGAAAAAGGTACTCACTTTGACGTAACCATTCGTGGAGACTTCTTTGAACGTTTTACGATTCCAGGTTACGGGAAGCATCACGTATTAAATGCATTGGCTGTTATTGCGCTATGTCATTATGAAGAGACACCAGTGTCTGTTATGAAAGATCAACTCGCTACGTTCCCAGGTGTAAAACGTCGGTTCACTGAGAAAAAGTGGGGCTCACAAGTGTTGATTGATGACTATGCGCATCATCCTACTGAGATTCGAGCAACGATTGAGTCAGCAAAAGCGAAGTACCCGAACAAAGACATTGTCGCGATTTTCCAACCGCATACGTTTACACGTACTTTTGCTTTTCTACAAGATTTTGCTGATTCACTTTCAGAAGCAGATCATGTGTATTTATGTGACATCTTTGGTTCAACGAGAGAAAAGCAAGGGCAGCTGACTGTTGAAGATTTACAACAACGAATTGAAAATGCTCAACTCCTGAAAGAAAATGACATTCTTTCCCATACGAAACACGAAGATAGTGTACTCTTATTTATGGGTGCTGGAGATGTGTCTAAGTACCAAAAACGTTACGAAGCACAATTCTCAAACAAAGTATAATGGATACAGGCAGTCGGTCGACTGCCTGTATCTCTATACATTGGACGAGCTTAAATAAGGGTTTTAAAAGTGGAAAACGTGGGAATGAAAATTTTAAGGAGGCGAGTTGGGTGACGATTGTATACATAAGTGTGGCAATTGTAGCCATTGCAATTGTCGTGTTAATCTTCTATATCATCAAAACGCTTAAGTCTGTTCAGGGGGTGGTTGAACAATTAGGCAACACATCCAGTGCTGTCGAAAAGCAGCTTCAAGGTATTACGACCGAAGTCGATCACCTCATGAAGACAACCAACCGACTTGCTGAGGATCTTGAAGGGAAGTCTGAGTCATTAAATGGCTTATTCCAAACGGCAGATGAACTTGGCAAGATGTCGGAGAAGGTGAATCATTCACTTCAAACGATTACGAATCGAGCTTCAGTTGAAGCTGAACGCCAAGCACCTCAAGTGTCACAATTTGTACAGTGGGGAAATGCGGCAATCGACTTGTATGCAAAGTGGCAAAAACGTAAACAATCGTAAGAACGACTAATTATGAACTGAGGAGGACTTTAACATGAGTGATATGAATACGAAAGACTTTTTAATTGGAACGCTTATCGGTGGTATCGTAGGGGCTTCGGCAGCATTGCTATTCGCTCCAAAGTCAGGTAAAGAACTTCGTGGAGACATTAGTGAAGGTGCGTCAACTGCAAAAGACAAAACGTACGAGTTACTAATGCAGCTTACGAGAAGAGTAGCGAGTTCGCAAACGCTGCGATTGACAAAACACAAAATGTAGCGAAGACAGTTTCTGACCAATCTTCTCAAGTCGTTGATCGCATTAAAGATGCGACAGGACAACTAAAGGAAGATGCCGCTTCTACGAAGAAATCTGCTGAAGAGCTTGCAGATGAGCTATCCAATGAGTTGAAAGACTCTGGTGAAGAAATTTCTGGTACAGTTAAGGAAGAAGTCGAGAACCTTAAAGATAAGGTTAAGAATTAATTCGGAGGTTCCCATGCAACAAGTAACGACTGAACAAGAGATTGAACAAGCATTTGTTCAACACGAGAAGGTTTTTGTTTTTAAAAACAGCACAACGTGTCCGATTAGTGAGGCGGCTTTTGAAGAATTAAAAGCCTTTGACGAAGCTAATGACACGGGAATTCCGGTTTATTACTTGCATGTTCAAGACTCACGTTCGCTCTCGAACTGGGTTGCGGATGAATGGAGTATTAAGCATGAATCACCTCAAGCATTATTGTTAAAGGAATTTGATGTTGTTTGGTCTAAATCTCATTACGACATCAAGAAAGATTCTTTACTGGATGCAGCAAGAGCATAAAGCATGGAAAGCGATCGTTCTTTTAGAACGATCGTTTTTACGTCATTGCATAGAGTAAAAAAAAGGAGAAATTTATATTTTATTACTTTAACGCTTAAAAGCGTCTAACAAATAAAGAAAAGTTCGTGACAACAGTAAAAAGATCAGTTATAATGGCTACAATCACAAATGACAGAAGAGATATAGATAGGAGAGGATTAGACATGAGTCATGAGGAATTAGATCAGTTACGCGCGAAGCTAGACGATAAAAATATGGAATTGCTCAAACTTTTAAATGAGCGTGGCAATCTTGTTAAGAAGATCGGTGAAGTTAAAAGTAAAGCTGGTACGAAACGGTTTGATCCGGTTCGTGAACGGAAGATGCTTGATTTAATTGCCGAAGAAAATGAAGGACCATTTGAAACAACAACATTGCAACATTTATTCAAGCAAGTATTCAAAGCAAGTCTTGAGCTTATGGGTGAAGACGAGCAAAAGACATTACTCGTTTCTAGAAAGAAACATCCTGAGAACACAGTCGTTAATGTTAAAGACACATTAATTGGAGACGGCGTTCAGAAGTTAATCGCGGGTCCTTGTTCGGTCGAAAGCGAAGAGCAAGTGTTGACGGTAGCGAAAGCACTTAAGGAACGTGGCATCTCGTTACTTAGAGGTGGCGCATTTAAGCCGAGAACCTCTCCATACGATTTCCAAGGATTAGGTCTTGAAGGATTGAAGATCTTGAAAAAAAGCCGGAGATCAATACGACATGGCAGTAATCAGTGAGATTGTCTCACCAAATGATATTGAAACAGCACTCGACTACGTCGATGTCATTCAAATTGGTGCAAGAAACATGCACAACTTTGAGCTTCTTAAAGAAGTTGGGATGACGGATAAGCCAGTATTATTAAAGCGGGGATTATCTGCTACGATTTCAGAGTTTATTCACGCAGCTGAATACGTGTTATCAAGAGGGAACACAAACCTCATGCTTTGTGAGCGTGGTATTCGAACGTACGAGACAGCGACACGGAACACATTAGACATTTCAGCAATTCCAATCTTAAAGCAAGAAACCCATTTACCAGTGCTGCTGACGTTACGCATTCAACGGGTCGAAGAGACTTGTTGTTACCAGCAGCAAAAGCAGCTCTCGCTATTGGAGCAGACGCAGTAATGGCAGAAGTTCACCCAGATCCTGCTGTTGCATTATCTGATTCTGCACAGCAAATGGATATCGCAGAATTTAACGAGTTCGTAACGACGCTTCGAGAGTCTAACTTACTCAAAGATGTTGCAGCAAAAGCATCGATTTAATGAAAAAAAAGGAAACCATCGCTTTGATGGTTTCCCTTTTTAGTGTCATTCCAAGTTAACTTACGAATATTTCTTTTTACGAAAAGCTGCCAACTGGATTCCAACGAACCCTGTAATGTTGTATAAAATTAAGTAGATCCACGTGCTAACATCTGCAAAATCAAGTCGATTTACAAAAACGATAAACAGATGAAAAGCTGTGAACAAAATAACACCAACGACCCATTTAATTTTTTTTATCAGTAAGTATATTTCCGATTACAAAACCAACCAAAAATGTAATTAAAGGGTTAAATACTGTCCAAAGAACAATTGGAGGCATCTCCATCACCTCTAGTTTGATTTCAAAGCACTTTCTATCATACCAGTTTTACGTTAAGACATGCATCGATTCCAGTTAAATTGATGAAATGTCTCGTAATTGTCACATCTTAAAGTATGGACCGTTTTCATGGCTCTCATACGTTAACAGGTTTGCATGGAAGGCTTTCAGGAAATAATAGAAGGTGGATGTAATGAATGAGGGCTAAACATCTGTCTTCTCTTGTCGATATAAAACAAAGAAGCATTTGCAGACCTCTATTAGTTATCGTATGATTATCCTATGAAAACGAAATGAAAGCTTGTATTTAAGGAGGTCTACCATTGAGTACGACAATTTATGATGTTGCAGCGGAAGCTGGTGTTTCAATGGCTACCGTCTCGCGCGTAGTGAATGGAAACCCAAATGTGAAACCTGCAACGAGAACGAAAGTTCTTGATGCCATTCAGAAACTAGAATACCGACCGAATGCCGTTGCAAGAGGTCTTGCCAGCAAACGAACGACGACTGTTGGTGTAATTATTCCGGACATCTCAAGTATCTTCTTCTCAGAGTTAGCAAGAGGGATTGAGGACATTGCAACGATGTACAAATATAATATTATTCTTTGTAATTCGGATAACAACAAGGAAAAGGAAATCCACCTCGTAAACACCTTGCTCGAAAAGCAAGTCGATGGAATTCTGTTTATGGGTGGAGAGATTACTGAAGAGCACGCTGAGCAATTAAATCGCTCGCACGTACCAGTTGTCCTTGCTGCAACGTTCCATGAAGATGGAGATTTTCCATCTGTAAACATTGATTACGTACAAGCAGCCAAAGATGCTGTTATGATGCTTATCGACAAAGGGCACGAAAGAATCGGTATGGTATCGGGCTCACTTGAAGATCCAGTAAACGGCTATCAGAAGTTTAGAGGATACAAAGATGCGTTAAGCAGTAAAGGAAAGGAATTCGATGAGTCACTTATTGCGATCGGCGATTATACGTATGACTCTGCCATTGAAGCTGTTCAACAGCTACTTTCTAAAGAGAATCGCCCATCAGCAATTTTCGTTGCGACAGATGAAATGGCGCTAGGTGTGATTCATGGTCTTCAAGACCAAGGAATTCGCGTACCTGAAGACGTTGAAGTTGTAGGATTTGATAATACTCGTCTTGCAACGATGGTTCGCCCGACATTAACGACAGTCGTTCAACCGATGTATGATATCGGCGCTGTCTCTATGAGACTTTTAACAAAGTATATGAATAAAGAAGAAGTTTCTGATGGAGTTGTCGTACTTCCGCACCGTCTAGAGTACCGAAATTCGACAAAAGCATAATCTTCACCAAGAAATAGGAGCTACATTCATGACAAGAAAATTTGATATCCTAACGCCTATTGGTCTACTTGCTGGGCTTGTCGTCGTAACGCTCGCGATCTATTCCATTACTGGGTTAGACGGAATAGTTCTTTTCATTCAGTTAGCCTCCATTTTTATCGTTGTGGGTGGTGTGTTTGCTGCACTTCTCGTCAATTTCACTTGGGAAGATTTGAAGAGATTGCCGTCTGTGTTAAGAGAAGGTTTTAGACGAGACGAAATGAATCTCGAGCAGCTAAATGAAACGTTTATCGACCTTTCAACGAAGGCGAGACGTGAAGGATTATTATCGTTAGATTTACATATTGAGAATGAAGTAGAACAACCGTTCATAAAAAAAGGAATTGGCCTTGCCGTTGATGGTGTTGAGCCAGAAGTCATTAAAGACATTATGATGGCTGAAGTGATTGCAATTGAAGAAAGACACCGAAAAGGCAGAAGAATGCTTGAGAAAGCAGGAGAGTATGCACCTGCTTGGGGAATGGTCGGAACCATTGTGGCACTTGTTATTATGTTAAATGACATGAACGACCCAGCAGCCCTTGGACCAAGTATGGCATTAGCGATGTTAACGACGCTTTATGGATCACTTGCAGCGAACTTATTCTTTAATCCACTTGCAAGTAAACTGCAAGCAAAAACCGAAGCAGAAGTGTTTGCGAAAGAAATTATTATTGAAGGCGTTATTGGCGTTCAGTCTGGTCAGAATCCTAAGATTCTTGAAGAGAAGCTTGAAGCATTTGTGCGTAAAGAAAAGCATCGATTTGAGAACTTAAGTGGCTCAGGAGCGATCGTAAATGAGGCGTAGATCAGAGGGTGGAGAGAGCAATCAAGGAAGAGGCTGGCTCGTTACATTTTCAGATATGGTGCTCATCATTCTCGTCTTCTTCATCATGCTATTCTCCATATCTAATGTCGATGCACAACGCTTCCAAGCTTTGTCAGAGTCATTTTCTGGAACGAGTATTATGGATGAACTATCCTCAATTACGGAATTTGAAGATGAGCAAATTGAGCAGCTCATTGAAGAAGAAGAGGAAGTTGATCATTTTACTGAAGTAAAAGAATACATCGACGAATACTTGATCGAACATGATCTTGGTGACATGATTCAAACGATTCAAGATGATCGTGGTATCACATTAATTTTGCAAGAACAGCTTTTATTTAATTCCGGAGAAGCGCTCATCTTGTCAGAAGCCAAGCCATTTCTAGATCAAATCGTCAGCATCGTAAAAGGAATCCCTGATTATTATATTGAAGTAGAAGGACATACAGATAATCGTCCAATTGAAACGTATCGTTATCCTTCGAACTGGGAGCTGTCAGGAGCTCGGGCAAGCAGTGTGATTCGCTACATTACAGAACGTAGTGAAAAGGTTGAGCCTGGGCGTTTTAGAGCGACAGGATATGCGGATACACGACCTCTTGTACCGAATGATTCAAGAGAGAACATGCAGAAAAACCGGCGTGTTGTCGTCATGATTACAGACCGTACAGCTGTTGATGAAAACCAATAAGCATCTGCCTATCTAGGCGGATGCTTATTGGTTTTCACGTATATAATATAGTGCTTTTTCTAGTGTGTTGTTATTTTTCTCTTCGATCTCAAGCTTACGGGGAATGTTCGGCATCATAGAAGAAGGTTCTTTCCACGTATTGATCAACTTTGTTGGATGAGCGCGATCTTGCCATTTCGCTAGCCAATCTTCTGGTAAGTTACCCGTAGCTTTAGATGTTTGATTCGTCATCTCAAGCCAGACGAGCGACCAAGCTTTTGGAACGACGCGCCACCAATCATAGCCACCACCTCCAACAGCGACCCAGCGACCTCCACAATATTCATGTGCAAGTTCGTGAGCTAGACGGGGCACAGCGTAAAAGGTCTCCATCGATGTTGATAAGTGTGTTAATGGATCAAAGTGGTGAGCATCGGCACCGTTTTGTGAAACGATTATATCTGGCTTAAAGAATCGACAAGCTTCTCGTACCGCCGTTTCATAACAATGAATAAACGATTCATCTTCAGTGAAAGCATCGACTGGAATGTTGAGTGAGAACCCGTAACCTTTACCATTGCCTTTTTCCGTGATTGCTCCAGTACCAGGGAACAAATAACGCCCAGTTTCATGAATGGATAGGGTCATAACGTTCGGATCATCATAAAACGCCCATTGTACACCATCCCCGTGATGAGCGTCCGTATCGATATAGAGTACTTTCACATCATAGCGTTCACGCAAATAGCGAATCGCAATGGCAGTGTCGTTGTAAATGCAAAACCCTGATGCTTTCCCTCGGAAGCCGTGGTGCAGACCGCCTCCTAAATGAGCTGCGTGCAGTACTCTTCCTTCCATAACTTCATGTGCCGCACGAATGGTACCGCCAACGAGGTTAGAAGCTGCGAGATGCATGTCTTTAAAAACCGGTGTGTCTTCTGTACCGAGCCCATACTTCTCTAAGCTTCCGTTGCCAAGACTCTCAGTACCAGCGTGTTTAACCGCTTCCATAAATGAGTGATCATGAAACAAGCAAATTTGTTCGTCACTTGCTGATTTCGAGTGAATCATATCATCGTCAGAAATGGCACCTAACGACCGGAGTAAATCAACGGTGAGTACTTGACGCAATGGACTAAACGGATGTTCTTTTGAGAATTCGTACGGCAATTGTTCGTGATTATAAATGAAAATGGCATCGCGTTTACTCATCGAATAACCCTGGTACCGACGGGCTCATAAGCTCGTACCCTTTTTCTTTGAGTTCTTGTATGGCCGGTCTTGGATCCATGATTTGAACTCGAAATGTTAACACTTTAGAAATGCCATCTTTATGAGGGTACACGAGAACACTCGTGATATTCACCCCATGTTTATGGAATATTGTTGCGACTTCAGCGAGGGTCCCACTGAAGTCTTTTACTTTAATTTCAAGTTGACTGCTCGGTTGATCTGCACCGGTTAACCGAACGAGTGTGTCTAGTAGGTCGCGACCTGTAATCATGCCAACGAGTTGCTTTTGGACAGTTACAGGTGCGGCACTAATTTGTTGTTCGCTTAACATACTCGCGATATCTTCCACAAAATCAAGGGGATGCGCGGTAAACACATCGCGCTTCATAATGTTGTGAAGAGGCCTTGAAAGAAGTTCGTCCGACTGTTCTCGAAGAAAGATGGAGTGCTTACTGTCGCGAATATCTCGATCTGAGATAATTCCGATTAGCTCATTGGATTGATTGACGATTGGAATATGACGAATTCGTTCACGTTCCATCATCTTAACAGCGTCTTCAATCGAGTTCGTCTCTTGTAGCGTATGAATCGGTTTTCTCATCATATCCTCAACTAGCACGTTGATCACCTCTGATAAGTTCTAATACATAAAACGGTTAACGAAGCGAATGTTATCGAATTCTTGCACGTCCTCCATCGGAACACGTTTTCCAAAACGAACCATTAAACAGTTGGCAGGGTGAGAGCTGATTTCTGGATCATCGGTTGCCATCCAATAAAGCCCACCGGAGTTCATCATTTTCTCCATAAGTTTACGATAATCCCAAACGGAAAGGCCGCTATTCTTTAAATCCCAATGCCAATAATACTCAGTCGTAATAATGATGTAGTCTTCCATTGCATCATCTTGCATTGCAAGTTGAATTAACTTACTTCCAACTTTCCCTCCGCGATACTCGAATGCGACTTCAACTGCTCCGAGCTCCAATAAATTGTCAAGAGGGCTCTCAGACCAACGTTCAAGTGGGTCTGGGTAAACAAATGTAACGTAACCTACGACGGTATTGCGATGTACTGCGGCGATAATTCGACCTTCAGGTAAATCAGCAATTCCGACTAGAGCTTCTTTCTGTGCTTCAGGTTGTCGAAACGCTACTAACCCTGGATGGAAATCATAATTCTTAAGGTGTGCTCCGCATATTGGACCTTCTAATAAGACGAGATTGTCATTAACGTTAAGCTCTTCAGAATAATAGGTCTTTTTATGAATCATGCCATCACCTTTACAAGTAGTTAATTTTATTATACTACATACTGAAAGAAGAAGTATCGGAATCCGCTTAGGTGAATCTAACAATTGTTTGTAAAAAATTTGACAAATTATCAACATTATAAATTGATTCATATAAGAATAGTGCGTATAATGAGAATTAATCGATGGTGGTACACAAAAATAGTGTATATGGCTAATTTACCATTAAAGAAGGAGAGATAAACATGGAAATGCAAACGCTTCCACCAAAAGGTGGCAATCCGAATCTACAAAGCTATGACGAAATGGTGAAACAATTCGATTGGACTGAAGTTGAAAAACATTTTTCTTTCCATCAAACCGGTAAGGTGAACTTGGCCTATGAAGCCATTGACCGCTACGCAGAAGATGAGCAAACGAAGAATAAAATTGCGCTTTTATATAGCGATGCA
Source organism: Geomicrobium sp. JCM 19055 (assembly GCF_000698185.1). NCBI lineage: Bacteria > Bacillati > Bacillota > Bacilli > Caryophanales > Geomicrobium > Geomicrobium sp. JCM 19055. The sequence goes on along the minus strand of NZ_BAXL01000010.1, from coordinate 108,269 downwards.
AATCGCGATGAATCGTATACATTTGAAGAAATGAAGCGGATGTCGAACCGAGCGGCAAATGTGTTTAAGGAAGCTGGCATTAAAAAGGGAGATCGTGTCTTTATTTTCATGTCCCGTTCTCCAGAATTGTATTTTGCAGCACTCGGTGCAATTAAGATTGGTGCAATTATTGGGCCGTTGTTTGAAGCATTTATGGAAGGTGCGGTTCGTGATCGCCTTGAGAATAGTGAGGCGAAAGCGATCGTAACAACACCAGAATTGATTGAGCGAGTTCCAGTCTCTGAACTTCCAGCTTTAGAGCATGTGTTTATTCAAGGAAAAGACGTTGATGAGAAGGACGGCGTTATTGATTTCCAAGCGAAGCTGAATGAAGCTTCTGAAGATGCTGAAGTTGAGTGGGTCGATAAAGAAGACGGCTTAATCTTACATTACACGTCAGGATCAACGGGAATGCCTAAAGGGGTATTGCACGTTCACGGTGCGATGCTTCAACATTACCAAACAGCGAAATGGGTACTCGACTTGAAAGAAGACGATGTGTACTGGTGTACAGCTGACCCAGGTTGGGTGACAGGAACATCTTATGGTATTTTTGGACCTTGGTTAAACGGAGTTACAAACGTGGTTCGTGGAGGACGTTTTAGCCCAGAAGATTGGTATAGTACCATTCAGAAATACAACGTAACGGTTTGGTACAGTGCCCCTACAGCTTTTCGTATGCTCATGAGTGCTGGAGAAGATGTAATTAAGCAGTATGACCTTTCGAGCTTACGTCACGTTCTTAGTGTAGGTGAACCGTTAAACGCAGAAGTCGTTCGTTGGGGAGCGGAAGCGTTTGGTCAACGCATCCATGATACGTGGTGGATGACAGAGACTGGCGGCATGATGATTACGAACTTCCCGGCAATGACAATTAAGCCAGGGTCAATGGGGAAACCTTTCCCGGGTGTTGAAGCAGCAATTATTGATGATCAAGGGAATGTACTTCCTCCGAACCGTATGGGTAACCTTGCCATTAAGAAAGGTTGGCCATCGATGATGCGCAAGATTTGGAAGAACGAAGAAAAGTATCAAAGTTATTTTGAAATCGACGGTTGGTATGTATCTGGTGATTCTGCGTACATGGATGAGGACGGTTATTTCTGGTTCCAAGGGCGAGTGGATGATGTGATTATGACTTCTGGGGAGAGAGTTGGCCCGTTTGAAGTAGAAAGCAAGCTCGTTGAACACCCTGCAGTCGCTGAGGCGGGTGTAATCGGGAAGCCAGATCCTGTTCGAGGAGAAATCATTAAAGCATTTGTTGCATTACGTTCAGGCCATGAAGTCAGTGACGAGCTAAAAGAAGACATCCGTGTGTTCGTGAAGAAAGGGCTTGCAGCACACGCTGCACCTCGTGAAATTGAATTCCGTGACAAACTACCGAAGACGAGAAGTGGTAAGATTATGCGCCGCGTCTTGAAAGCTTGGGAATTAGATTTACCAACAGGTGACTTGTCTACAATGGATGATGATTGATAATCACGAATAAAACCGCACCCCCGAGGGTGCGGTTTTTTATTTTACGTATCCGTTGTAGGTGGATCGTCTGGTTCAGGTTCAGGCTCAGGTTCAGTTGGCTCATCGTCACCGTCATCTCCATTAGGAGGTGTTTCTTCTGGTGGTTCCGTGTCCTCACCGTCCCCGTTGTCGCCTTCGCTAGGAGCTTCTTCTTCTGGAAGATCAGACTCTGGTGGTTCCTCTTCTTCAATAGGCTCATCAGGTTCGGTTTCTGTGACTGATGAAGCTCCTGACTGACGTCCTAATGTATCTACGGCAGCTACATAGTAACTTTGACCAGATGAAACCCCTGAGTAGCTCGTTGTTGTGTTGCCTTTTACGCTAGCGACATGTTCGCCACTCGCTGTATAAATTCGATAGCCGACAATATCTCCTGCGCCATGTTGGGCCCAGCTAATCGTACCGCCGCTCGAGCTAACACCTGTTACTTCAGATGGATTCCCATCTACGATTGGGGCATCCCGTTCTGGAACGAGGTTACCGCTTAAGCTTTCTGGCAAGTAGTTACTAATGTCAACACCACTAAAGAATGTAGAGTTAACGGAGAAGCCAGTATCTGTAAATTCACTCGGCGTATCGTCATACGCAAGATAGCTTTGACCGCTAATTGTAACGTATCGAGTGCCACTTAAGGAATCGTCATATTCTGTTGGTAAATGGGCGCTGTTAAAGAGGTCTGTATTGACGAGACCTGCATCATAACACGCTTGTGACGGAAGCAATCCACTTACTCCACAGATCGATTGACGAACGATACCATCGGGTTGTGAAAAGCGATCATCCGTAAGAACTGCATCAGAATCAGCTTCAACCGCAGCGTTCATTAGTGTCGCCCATAAGCGTTGATTCCGAGGCGCGTAATCGCCTTGTAGCGATCGATGCTCAGAATAACCGAGCCAGACGCCAAAGCTTACTTTAGGATTCATGCCGACAAACCAATAGTCGTACGTATATTGAGACGTTCCGGTTTTACCAGCCCAATCGCCACCAAAGTTCGTAAGCCCAGGAATTCTAGATGCTGTACCGCTTGAAACGACATCTCGCATCATATCAATGGCTAGGTACGCCGTTTGCGGCGAGAACACATCGGTTTGTTCTGATTCATGTTCATAAATAATTTCACCGGTATGAGTCTCAATCCGGTCAATCATGTAGGAATGATTTCGAGTTCCCCCAGTTGCTAGCGTAGACAGCGCATTCGTGTTCTGTTCTACCGTTGCAGTAAATGAACCGAGTGCATAGGATTGCAAAAGATGATCTTCTTGTGGTCTGTATCCGAGTTGTAGAAGTTCATCGTACGTTTCTTCTTCAGGCAACTCCCATAACGTTCGCACAGAAGGGGTGTTTCGAGAGTTTGTAATCGTATCTCGCACCGATGGGATGCCTGCATAGCCACCGCCAAAGTTGCTAAACGTTCCACCGCCACGGTAATTTGTCGGTACGTCTGGAACAACAACACCAGGCTGCACGATACCTCGCTCCATTGCCGAAGCGAAAGGCATTAACGGTTTTACCGTTGAACCGACAGAGCGCCTCGCTTGCGTAGCAAGGTTAAACGATTCTTCTTCAAAGTCACGACCACCAACAAAGCTTAAAATGGCGCCAGTTTCATTATCTTGCATAACGGCACCGACTTGCTCGATGAGTCCATCATTCGAATTCGACCGAATAAATTGCCGTTTTCAACAGCTTCTTCCATGGCATCATAGATGTCTTTGTTAATCGTAGAATGAATGCGATACCCGCCTAATCGAAGTTGGGTCTCAGCTCTGGCGTAATAATCACTGCGAATGGATTCACGTTCTTCTGATTCGTACTCACTTAAGTCAACGCCATCTTTTTCCAAGAAGTAATCACGTAAGATTGGAATCGCACGTCGTTCCAATTCATTCGTAATGTACGGATACCGTTCAAAGCTGTTGCGAGGTGCTGAGTCTGTGAAATCGCTGACAATGTCATAGTCTCTCGCTTCTTCGTACTCTTCTACGGTAATCATACCCGCATCGACCATTCGATAAAGAACGGTATTCATTCGACTAAGACCCGCCGTGAGGTCTTCTTTTAAATCTCCATTCCCATCAAAAGGTGTGTACGAAAATGGATTTTGAGGAATTCCTGCAATAAACGCAGATTGCGGTAAATTCAATTCAGAAGCCTCAACGTCGAAAATGCCGTTGGCAGCTGCTTGAATTCCAGCAATCTGAGTCCCCCCTGCATTGCGTCCGAAAGGAACGATATTTAAGTACGCTTCTAAAATGTCGTCTTTATCAAGATAATTCTCAAGACGCATGGCGATCATCATTCTCTTGCCTTACGATCAAAAGAAACTTCACTGGATAGCATTTGATTTTTGACAATTTGTTGTGTGAGCGTACTTCCTCCAGTTTGCATGCCAGTGTCTACAAACTCTTGGAATGTCGCTCGCATGATTGCTTTCGGAACAATTCCATTATGTTCATAGAAGTATTCATCTTCTGTAGAAATAAGTGCTGCTTGTACATAGTCTGAAACGTTTTCAAGTTCGACTTCCCGGCGCTCTAATATAGAAGGAAGCTCACCTAAGTAAACGTCATTGGCAAAGTACACTTCACTCGTTTCTTCATAGTTGTACACTTCTTCTTTCATTTGTGCTTCTGTATATTCAGGTTCTCCTTCAACGAGAGAAACAAAATATCCAGCCCCAGCTGCTCCTACAAAGGTTGTTCCGAGTAGTAACGTGACGGTTATGATAATAAATAAATTCCATAGAACTAAACTTGTCAAATTAATACGTTGGATATACCGTTTATCGCGTAAAGAATCAAGCCAGTTATTCAATTGCTGAATACGAGACTTCATCACTCACCTCCATACAAAATCACGCATATTATAGCATACTTTTTAACATACTAATCAACAGCTCTAGTACAAATTCGATAATGTTAGACATTTTCCTGTTACCGATTTCCCGTTAGTTTTCCATAAAGGCGATAGAGCATACAGTTGACATGATGAATTCCTCGTGATATAACATGAAGCATCGCTATAACATAAAAGTCATGACGGTAACGAAGTAGTTTAGCGCTTATTGGTACAGAAAGTCGACGGTTGCTGTGAGTCGATCCAAAACGTTAAATGAATTACATTGCCCGAACTTTCCCGTAAGTGAACGTGAACTCTGCGTTAAAGAGCCGAGTGGAGAATAGAGATGCTATTCTCAACAAGGGTGGTACCGCGACACGTTCGTCCCTTTTTTTGGGGGTGGCGTTTTTTTTATGTTTAATTTTAATTAGGAGGAAGTTACATGTCAGAGCAATGGAGCTTAACACCAGAACAAACCGAGCTTGTGGACCGTCAAGTGGAAGATTTGATGCGTGGCATCGTTGAGATCGTCCCAAAAGAGGCATTTCGAGATAAAATTGCTAAAAGTGTCGTTACAGGTAAGCCACTAAATATTAAATTAGGTATGGATCCTTCAGCACCTGACGTACACATCGGTCACACGGTTGTGCTACACAAATTACGTCAGTTCCAAGAATACGGTCATCACGTGCAAATGTTAATCGGGGATTTTACCGGACGAATTGGAGATCCAAGTGGAAAGTCAGAAACGAGAAAAGTTCTCACGAGCGAACAAGTTGCAGCAAACGCACAAACGTACGTGGAGCAATACGGTAAGATTATTGATATGGACAAAGCGACACTCTACTACAATTCTGAGTGGTTAAGTAAATTAAACTTTGAAGATGTAATTCAGTTGTCGGGGAACTTAACGGTTGCAAGGATGCTCGAGCGTGAAGATTTTAATAACCGTTACAAAAACAATTTACCGATTTCAATTCATGAATTTTTCTACCCATTAATGCAAGGGTATGATTCAGTTGCGATGGATACAGATATTGAAGTGGGCGGTACGGATCAGACGTTTAACTTAATGATGGGGCGCCAACTTCAAGACGCATACGGCAAAGAAAAGCAAGTTGCCTTGACGCTTCCATTAATTGAAGGGCTAGACGGCGTACGTAAGATGTCGAAGTCATTGAACAACTACATTGGCATTGACGAAGAGCCTAACGAGATTTTTGGTAAATCAATGAGTATCCCAGACGAATTAATGATTAAATACTACAAGCTTGCGACTGACATTCCATTAGAAGAAGTCGAAGCTCTTGAAAAAGGATTAGCGGACGGTTCAGTCCATCCAAGAGATGCAAAGCAAAACCTCGGGAAACACTTTGTTGAAATGTACCATGGCAAAGAAGCGGCAGAAGAAGCGCAACGTTACTTCCAAACGGTCTTCACAAAGCGCGCGCTCCCAGAAGATTTGCCGGTCGTGAAATGGGAGAAAGATCGTGAAATTTCACTGATTGACCTTCTCGTAGAATTGAACATGATGCCTTCTAAAGGTGAAGCGCGCCGAATGATCAAAAACGGTGGCGTGAAGATTAATGAAGAGAAGCAAGAGGATATTCAAACGACAATAACCGTAGAAGACGAGATGATCGTTCAAGTCGGAAAACGTAAATTCGCGAAACTAACCGTATAACACACGGGGGACAGTCCCCCAGCGCTTTAACGTACCGGGGGACTGTCCCCGGTGCGTATTTTATGGTAAATTGTAAGAATAGATCGACAAAGCTATTATTTAGGAGTGAGACGAATGTATAACAAATCATATTTTAGTCGCTTAGGAGAATTTAAAGAACTTGCTCCGGCTGCTTTTGAAGCATTTATGGCGTTTGATCAACAAGCGCTACGAGAAGGTCAATTAGATGGGAAGTTAAAGGAACTCATCGCTGTTGCTGTTGCCCATACGACGGGGTGCCCTTATTGTATTGAGCTGCATGTAAACCAAGTGAAGCAAAAAGGAGCAACAAAAGGTGAGATGGCAGAAGCTGTGATGGTCGCAACAGCACTAAAAGCAGGCTCAGCGATTGCGCATAGTGTAAATGCGTTAAACGCGTATGATGACTTTACTGAAGATTCGCTTTATGAATCTTCCTACTTTAAACGATTACCAGAGCTAAAAGAGCTTAGTCCTGGCGCGTTCAAGACCTTTATTGAGTTTGACCAAGAAGCGTTAAAGCCAGGTGCACTCACGAAGAAGGAAAAAGAATTAATTGCAATTGCGGTCGCGCACACGACGGGATGTCCGTATTGCATTGAACTGCACACAGATGGTGTCAAAAAAAAGCAGGAGCATCAAAAGAAGAAGTAGCAGAAGCAGTGATGGTTGCGACTGCGTTAAAAGCAGGTTCTGCACTCGCTCACGGCGTCAACGCTTTAAATGCGTACGATTCATAAAAATTCGCATTAACCTTGAGTACGATCCGTAAACGTGTTAGAGTTACTGATTAGTACGGCAAGTCAAACACACATACGAAGGATGGGTAACGGAAGCGTTGCCCTTCTTTCGTGTATATAGGGAATACAAAAAAAAGAAACGCACACGAAAACTTTTCGTGTGCGTTTCTTCAATCTATCCATTGAATTAAAACGTTCGCTTACTTCGGTAATGGTGCATTTGGTGAAAGTAACTTCCGTTCAATGAGCTCGTCCCAAAATTGTGTAGGAATCGTTTCTTTCATTGCATCTAAATCTTCTTTTATTCGTTCCGGTCGAGTTGAACCTGGAATGACGGCTTCAACGGCTGGGTGAGCGGTTGAGAATTGAAGCGCTGCAGCTTTTAAGCTCACGTTAAAACGCTGTGCGACCTCGTTTAGTTGTTGGACGTGCTTTTTAATTTCTAGTGTTGCTTCTACATAATCAAAGTGTTCTCCACCTAGCAAGGCGCCAGAATTGTATGGACCACCAATCACAATTCCCATGCCTTTCTTTTGAGCAGTCGGCATCATTCTTTCTAACGCTCGTTCGTGTTGCATTAATGTATATTGTGTAGCGGATAAGCTTAAATCAGGATGAGCATCTTCAAGCTCCATTGCCAGTTCAATTGGCACCGTTGTGTTTACACCAAGTCCCCAGGAGCCAATGACCCCTTCATCACGGAGCTGAGTGAGTACACGGAATGCACCGTTTCTCGCTTCATCAAATTTCGTAATCCACTCATCACCATGAAAATCTGGTGAAATGTCATGAACGTAAACAATATCAAGGCGATCGGTTTTTAAACGCTCTAGACTTTGTTCAATGGAACGTAACGTTCCATCTTTTGTGTAGTCATCAATCACATTATTTTTACGACCGTGTTCAAATAACCCTTTGCCATTTTCTGTTTTTTTCGTCAGAGATTAGACGACCGACTTTTGTGCTTAATACATAGTCATCACGATTATAATTAGATAACACTTCACCTAAGCGAATTTCAGACAACCCAGCACCGTAAAGTGGGGCAGTATCGAAATAACGAATGCCGTGATCCCAGACGGATTGAACCGTTTCCATCCACTCTTTCTCTGGTATATCACGAAACATGTTTCCAAGTGGTGCAGTACCAAATCCAATTTTTTTTCTTTTAGCGTTAAGCTCATTGCTAAGGTTCCTCCCTCAAAAACAGATATCTTTCATTCATAACCTGAATGAGTACAGTTTAAACATTGATTAAGGTGTTAGAGCTTTCAGCAATTTGCTGTTTAGCATAACGAAATAGATAAATATAAAAAAAGCCCCCTTAGGATGTTGATCAACCAACATCCTAAGGGGGCTTTTAACATAACTCTGTAATCTAGGAAGATTAACGAGAGTACCACTCAACGATTAACGCTTCTGTGATTTCAGAAGAAAGCTCAGAGCGCTCAGGAAGGCGAGTGAATGTTGTTTCAAGCTTTTCACCGTCTACGTTTACGTATTCTGGTGTGAAAGCAATTGATTCACGTGCTTCACTGATTGAAGTGAGGTTTTGAGACTTTTCGCGAACACCGAATACTTGTCCTGGCTTAAGTGTGTAAGAAGGAATATCTACACGCTTACCATCAACAGTGATGTGTCCGTGGTTAACGAGTTGGCGAGCTCCACGACGAGTGCGAGCAAGACCAGCGCGGTAAACGAGGTTGTCAAGACGAGATTCAAGAAGGATCATGAAGTTCTCACCGTGTACTCCGTCGATTTTACCTGCTTTATCGAATGTGCGCTTAAATTGACGCTCATTCAAACCGTACATGAAACGAAGTTTTTGCTTCTCTTGAAGCTGAACACCGTATTCAGTAAGTTTCTTTCTTTGAGTTGGACCATGTTCACCTGGAACATATGGGCGCTTTTCTAATTCTTTGCCAGTACCGCTAAGAGAGATTCCAAGACGGCGTGACTTTTTCCAAGCTGGACCTGTATAACGAGCCATAGTAATAGCTCCTCCTTCATCACGATAAATTTGCGTGAAAAAGACGGACAGTGGCAATCTCTTATTCGGACATTTTGCTTTCACACATCTTCGCTCCGACAGCGAGGAGTTAGTGATGCACCTCTTCATGTATAGAAATACGGTTGAGGAACAAAATGAGCACGTATAAGTTCACCTAGGCTGCCTTTTAACACAACTACCATTGTATAAAGATCAGGATGAAAAGTCAACCTCTCGATTACGATGGAAATCATGATATAGTAGGTAGGAAACTGTTAAGGAAGGTGTGACCTGAATGAATGCTAATGAGCTAGCATCTTATATTGATCATACGCTATTGAAGCCAGAAGTAACGAAAGAGGCCATCGTAGCATTATGTCAGGAAGCGAAAGATTACCACTTTAAAACGGTATGCGTTCATCCGTACTGGGTGAAGACGGCAGTGAAAGCGCTTGAAGGCACTGAGGTTGGCGTGACGACAGTAATCGGGTTCCCGCACGGCACGACAACAAAAGAAGTGAAAGCATTTGAAACCGAGCAAGCGATCCAACACGGAGCATCTGATGTTGATATGGTCATTAACGTTGGTGCGTTGAAGTCTGGTCTCGTTGATGAAGTGGAAGCAGATATTGCAGCTGTCGTTAAGGCGAGTAACAAACGTGCAGTCGTAAAAGTTATCATTGAAACGAGTCAACTTACGGATGAAGAAAAGGTAGTGGCTTGTGAGCGTGCCGTAGCAGCTGGCGCAGACTTTGTGAAAACATCTACTGGGTTCCATACAGGTGGAGCGACTCTTTCTGACGTTCGTTTAATGAAGGAAACAGTCGGCAGTCATGCTAAAGTAAAAGCGTCAGGCGGAGTGAAGAACGCAAATGATGCGAAAGAATACATCGATGCAGGAACAGACCGCATTGGAACAAGCTCAGGAATTGCAATTGTTTCAGGTGGACAATCACAATCAACTTATTAATTACACAGGCTCTGCTAACAACGTTAGCGGAGTTTTTTTGTGCAATCAGGAGTCGATTTGTTCATTGGTTTAAAGGACAACCAAAAGAGGTATTGACTACTATGTAAGTATACTAGGAGGTTTTTAACTTGAATTTCCGAGTCGATGCGTTTACAAAGTTTGCTTTATCAACGACTGACGATGAATTTGGAACGGTAAATGATGTTTATTTTGACAGCGTTGGAAATTGGAAAGTACGTTATATCATTGCAGATACAAGACCTTGGTTTTTCGGAGGCAAAGTGATACTAAGTCCTGACAGTGTGGAGCGAATGGACATAGACGCTCAGCTTCTCCACCTTTCAGCGACAAAAGAAGAAATTAAAGACAGCCTAAGCCTGATGAAAAAGAACCGATTTCAAGGACGCATGAAGAGAGGATTTTAAGTCATTACGGGCTACCTTATTATTGGACGGCTCCAGGCGGTATGGCGCAAAATGGCACACACCCTTATCCGACTGTAGGTCCCCTATCCCCGGTTGCAGTCGAGGCTGTCATTGAGAGCGAAGAAGCTCAAATCTCAGAAGAACCGACGGAAGACGTGAATTATCATTTACAAAGCTCTAAAGATTTAACGTCTTATTCGGTCTATGCCCGTGGGGAGAAGATCGGCAAAATTGATGATATTGTGTTCGATAGTAGAACGTGGCAAGTTGAATTTATTGAAGTGAACACAGGTTCGGCACTGAAGAAAACCCACCACCTCATTCCAGTCCAGAAGTTTAAAGAATTTGATCCAACCACAGAACGTGCACACGTTGATATTGACCTAGAGAAGCTGAAAGATGCCCCAACTCATGAGCAACTCACAGATGAGCATAAGAAGGGAATAAACAAATACTACGGCATGTCAGGCATGTCTGGGTTATAGAGTGATCGCTCGTAAGGAACCGTCTCGCTTTCAGGCAGACGGTTCTTTTTGTTGGGAGGTTTGAGCATCTCCTTACTTAGATTGCCGGATGTACCTATATCGATAATTGCTCTATTCCTCTAGAATATTGGTGAAACCGCTACGCATATACTGTCTTTTGTTTCTAGCATAGAAGGAGGACATTATGAAGAAAAATACGGCAATTGTGATTGGGAGTAGTATTGCGGGGATTTTTGCCGCCAACGTCTTAGCCCCTGTATATGAAAAAGTGATTGTTCTTGATCGTGATAGGCTTCCAAACGAGGCGAAGAATCGACCTGGAACCCCGCAGTCGTTTCATATTCATCGTTTACTTCCGAAAGGAATTGAAGTGATGAATCGTTACTTTCCAGACTTTATTCAAGAAATGATTGACGAGGGCGCATTTCATTCTTCAAGTTTTCCAGGCTATATTGATAATCCTTTCGGTTCAATGGAAATTCCTGCTGAGATGGAAGATGCAGGTGCGAGTCGTGCTTTATTAGAATCGATCTTGCGACGACGCGTCAAAAAACATCGTAACGTGACGTGGATGGAACAAGTGAATGTTATTGGATTAACGACAACAAACAATCATCAAGCCGTTACCGGAGTTCGAGTAGAAGATCGGCAAACGAGAAAAGAATTACACGTTACCGGAGATCTTGTTATCGATGCATCAGGGATTTCAACAAAACTCCCTCAATGGCTCCGTGACTTGAACCTATCGCCCCCGACTCCTGAAAAGCTAATGACGAATATCGGTTATACAACACGGTATTATTCTTATCCTCATAAAAATGAGTCGCCTGCTTATTCCGATATTATTAGCCACGGGAATCCAGGGGAACATGTCGGTTCTGGGCTGTTATCTCATCAAGAAAACGGTCGTGCAGGGATTATTCTTTACTTTGCAGGAGGTGCGCGTTATCCATCTACGGACGAAGAGGCATTCGAAAATGAAATTAACGAGCTTCAAAGCTTGAAGATTGCTGAACTTTCCGAACCTTTCGTTCCGGAGTCAGCACCACGAGGCTATCGTATTAAAGAGTGTGTGAGGCAACACTATGAACGTGCAGAGATTTGGCCTGAAGGTTTACTTGCTCTTGGAGACGCTTTTTGTAATTTTGACCCTTTGTTTGGGCAAGGGATTAGCGTTGCGGCAATGGAAGCTGAAGTATTAGATGAATGCTTGAAAGTGCAAACACCTCAGTGGACGAAGTATGTTTTCGAGCAAATGCAGCAACGTGTCATTGCTCCTGCGTGGTGGACGAGTGGGTTGTCTGATTTGCAATGGTCTGGCGTGCACTATGTAGGTGATGGAAAGTTGAGCGATCCAACATTTGCCCACAATTACTTGCGGCATTACATGTCCTATGCATTTAAAGAAAAAGAAAGTGGGAACACGAAACCGATAGAAGGATACTTAGCGATGATTGGTCTGTTAGAACCGTTGACGACGGTGTTTAACGCTACAACCGCGCTAAAATTAGCTGAGCATTCCGAGGAATTTGCGGGTTATAAAACAAAAGAAGAGACGTGGGAGCACGTCATTTCTACAGCGTTACCTACCTAAACGTTGACACAAAAGAAGTGATCGACGCCAAGGTGTTGTCGATCACTTCGGTTTAAATCATGAATTAATGAGTAATGTGTGGGAGTAAGCGCTCAACAAAGCGTGTGAGTAGTTCGCCTTCTTCTTCAGTAAAGCGTGATTTTTCTGGAGAATCAATGTCGAGTACACCAATTACCTCATCATTTACGACGATGGGAACGACGACTTCCGATTGTGAAGCAGCGTCACATGCAATATGGCCAGGGAACTGATGAACATCTTGAATGACTTGCGTTTCTTTCGTTTCTACAGCTGTTCCGCAAACCCCTTTACCTACAGCAATGCGTACGCAAGCAGGTAAGCCTTGGAAAGGACCTAATACAAGTTCTCCGTCTTTCATTAGATAGAATCCGACCCAATTCGTACGATCTAGAAATTGATTTAACAGTGCGGATGCGTTTGACATGTTGGCAGTATTGTCCGTCTCATCTTCAAGTAATGCATCCAATTGCTTGTAAAGCATTTCGTATTTTTTTTGCAAACTTCCATCATAAGTGACAGGTTCAAACATAAAAAGTACCCCTCTCCATTTCTTTCTTGTCTAAAGGAATTATAACATGTAGAACGAGCAGACATATAGTCGTAAAGCTTTTGCAGGAAGTATGCCTTTCAAAAAGAATGATTAACGATACGGTCATCTATTGAGAGGAGTGTTTGAATTGACGAATGCCGCAAGCACGAAAACAAAAGAAGCGGTGATTACAGCCGCAGTAGACCTCTTTATGACACGAGGTACAACGGAACTTCTGTACGAGCGGTTGCAGATAAAGCGAAGGTCAATGTCGCATTAATCTCCTATTACTTCGGTGGGAAAAAAAGGTCTGTTAGAAACGATTTTAAATGACTATTTAATTGGCTATTTAGAAGCCATTGAAGATGGAATTCGACGTGAGACATCAAGCTTTGATCGATTGCTCGCCATGGTCGAGTCGGCAATGGAATACCAACGAACCCACCACCGCAAAGCAAGACTTGTTTTACGCGAAATGACACTCGATTCAATGCTCGTTCGCGAAGTGATGGCAAGTTATTTTATGAAAGAAAAGCATTATTTTTCACTTGTATATGAGCAAGGTCGAAAGCAAGGTGTTTTTACACAAATGCGTAAGGAATGGGCCATTCTACACTTGCGTGGCATGATTACAATGCCATTTCTTCATGCGCAATACATTCGTGAAGTGTTTCATTTAGAACCCAATGACGACACCTTTGTTATGCACTACATGAAACACGTGAAGCAGTTCATTGAACTGCAATTGTGCACAGATCATAAAACGAAGGACTTGCCTATACCGATGACGATTTAATACAGTGTCGGTGAGCCTAGTGAAAAAGTACGTAACGTTTCGTATCCTTGGGCAATGCCAGTTGGATGGTGGGCATCAGAGCCATAAACGAGTGGAATCCTCTGTTTCGTTGCTTCATTCAGAATAAACGTCGGAGGATAAGGCTCAAGGCATTTTGGTTTGATTGTGCCTGCCCCATTGGCGTCAATTGCGTAATTGTATGCTTTGATTTGATGTAACACTTGTAAAAGCCAAGCTTCGTCATTAGGAAGGGCGAAATTTCGCTGGAACTTTCTTACAAGACTCGGGTGGCCAATTCGGGTCGGTTTATAACGACCTAGATTTGCATGAATAGAGTTCGTGACAGTTTCATAATAACGACGAACGCCCCGTTCGACCGAACCTGCTTGTTCATAGAAAAGTTGGAAAGCTTGTTCACTAAAATCAATACAGTGGTAGTAATCTTTCGTTTTTACAAAATGGACCGATAGAATTGCGTCATCAAGTTTATGCCCGTATTCATCCAACAATTCCTTCGTTTCTTCTTCATACCCTTCAATAAAATCGACTTCTAATCCGATATTAATCGTGAAATGATGTTCATATTCTTTCTTGAGCTGTTGCAAGTCCTCTAAGTAATGAGGAAGTTGTGCAAGTGACATCCCACTATCTTGTTCTGGCGTCGGGTCAACAAATGAGTGAGGCAAAGGAGCGTGTTCACAGAAAGTAGCCCCTTGAAACCCTTGACGTCTCAACGCGTCAACATAATCTATGAAAGAAGCTGAACTGCATGGGGGCAGTAAGGTGTATGAACATGTCCATCATACATATGAAAAATTCCTCCTATTCGGCTTTTGTTTTCCTATTTATGAAGCTTACATGTTAATATAGTAAATAGACACAAAGATTACCATAAAAGATTTCTACGATTCTCACTAACGATAATGATAAATAGGGTTTTTATAATTACATAAAACGGAATAAAGTACGATTGAACATCACACAACGATCAGTTGTATGAACATATTGGGGTGAGCGAAATGTTTACGATTATAGTCATCGCCATCGGACTCCTTTTAGTTGCTGGAATTGCCTATGGCGCTTGGTTTAGACGGAAAATCTATCAACGTGTTGATGCGCTTGATAAGCGGAAGAATGCGGTTATGAATGAGCCAATTGCAGATGAGATTAGTCGTGTGAAAGGACTAACGATTTCTGGAGAAACCGAGCAGAACTTTGAACGCTGGCGTAGCGCTTGGGATACGATCGTCGAAGATCGTTTTCAAGAAATAGAGCTTCAGCTTTTTGACATTGAAGAAGCGGCCAACAAATATCAATTCAAAAAAGCGAATGAAGCAATTGACCGCGCATCAGAGAACCTCGACCATGTCGAAAGCGAGATCGCTTTAATTCGAAGTGAAGTCGATGAGCTCGTAAGTAGTGAGCAACAAAATCGCAATGAAATCGGTGATGTATCTGATCGCCTTAAAGATACGAGAGCGTTACTATCAAGACAGAGCCGCGCCTTAGGTGAAGCAGGCACTACGATTCAAGAGCACGTTGAGCAATGCAAAGAAGAACTGGAAGCGTATTTCGAAGATACGAAGGCAGGGAACTATATGAGTGCCCGCAAACGCCTCATTGCCATAACAGAACAGATCAACCAGGTGAATACGTGGTTAGAAACCATTCCTGGTCAACTAGTCGAGATTAATGTCAACATTCCTAGTGAATTGAATCAGATCGTCGCTGGAATGGATGAGATGGAAGAAAACGGTTTTGATTTAAGCCATTTCACACTCAAAGAAGACGTAGCGGAATTGCGTGAACTTCTACCAAACATCAAAGATGAAACGGAGAAGTTGCACGTTGATTATGCTGAAGAGAAGATTAAAGTTATTAAACAGCAGATTGAAGAAATGTACGATACACTTGAGCAAGAAGTAGATGCTAGAAGCGTAGTTGAAAAGCAAGTACAAGAGCTTCGTAAGCGATTCATTCAAGTGAATGAGGGCATCGTGCAGTTAGAGCAAGAACAAAGTAGGGTGAAAGAAAGCTACCATTTGCCCGAACGGGAAAACAATGTGTACGAGCAAGTTCTTAAAGAACTGCAAGATACTGAAAAAGAGCAACGAGTATTTCAAGATCTTCATGAACATCGTAAACAGTCGTTTATTGACTTAAAAGCAACACTTTCTCGTCATGAAGAGAGAATTGTAACGATTGAAAACGATGTGAAAGAATCAATGGTTCGATTGGAAGAGTTACGAAGCGATGAATTGAAAGCTTATGAAGAGCTTGCCCTTCTTCGAAAGAAAATTATGGAAGTGCAAATGAAGATACAAAAAAGCCACTTACCAGCCGTACCTGAGGCGCTCGTATCAGAACTTGATCAAGCGAAGAGAGAATTAGAGAAGGCAACTGCTTTATTAGAAATGACTCCACTTGAAATGAAGGCTGTAAAGGACGCTTTAGAGCTTGGTCAACATCAAGTAGGGAAAGCGGTTATGACAGTACAAACAACCATTCAATCGGCTGCGTGGGCAGAGCGCTTGTTGCAATTTGGAAACCGGTACCGCAATCAATACCCAGCGCTTCTAGACGAACTTCATGCCGGTGAATGGGAGTTTAGAAATGGGTTCTATGAAGAGGCTATTGAGCGATTAACAGATGTTTTAAATCGCCACGTTCCAGTTGCACTAAGCCAATTAGAATCAGCATGGGATGAGGAAACAGACAAAGAAGAAACGAAACAATATCAAAACGTATAAACGTAGCGCGGGGCCATTCGTCCCGCGCTTATCTTTGACTAAAAAGTGTGTTATAATGTTCTGCTGGATAGAAAGCGACATTTGTGAGGTGGCTTCACAATGATATATTTAGATAATAGCTCAACGACGAAACCGTACGATGAGGTTATGAATACATTTACGAAAGCAAGCATCGACTATTTTGGTAACCCTTCTTCATTGCACAATCAAGGGTCAAAGAGCGAGCAACTATTTAGAGAAGCAAGGCGATCAATTGCAAAGCAGTTATCAGTTTCCCCTCAAGAGATCGTGTTTACTTCTGGGGGATCAGAAGGGAACAACCTCGCGATTAAAGGGGCAGCTTTTACAAGGCAAGATCGTGGAAAGCACTTGATTACAACTGCAATTGAACATCCTTCGGTATTAGAAACGTTTCAATACCTAGAATCGCTAGGCTTTACAGTTACGTACTTGCCGGTTAATCGTGAAGGTCTTGTATCCGTTCAATCTGTTATCGATGCAATCACAGACGAAACGATCCTCGTATCCATCATGCATGTGAATCATGAAACTGGAGCCGTTCAACCAATAGAAGCGATCGGACAAAAGCTAAAAGACATTGAAAAGATACGCTTTCATGTTGATCATGTGCAAGGTTTCTTAAAAGTCCCTCTTAATTTTCACGCAGCCGGAATCGATTTATGTACGATATCTGGTCATAAGATTCACAGTGTGAAAGGAAGCGGCTTTTTATTTGTGAGAGATACTGTTACGCTCGTTCCTCTTATTCACGGTGGCGGTCAAGAATTTGGTGTACGTTCTGGAACCGAAAACGTTCCTGCGATTGCGGCATTAACGAAGGCGATTCGCTTGTCTTTAATGAAGCGTGACGAACAGCTTCAACATGTACAAGCACTAAAAACATTCTTAATGGAGCAATTGCGACAACGTATGGGTATGCACTTAAACACGCCAAACGAGCGGAGTGCACCTCATATCGTAAACGTATCAATTGATGGAACAAAACCAGAAGTACTCATTCAAGCATTAAGCAAACAAGGCATCTATGTTTCTTCAAAGTCGGCATGCTCATCAAAGCAAAAGAGTGCAAGTGCTGTACTATATGAGCAGTTTCAAGATCTAACAAGGGCTTCTACGGCACTTCGCATGAGCCTCTCGTATGAAACGACGAAAAGTGAAATTGTGACTTTCCTAGAAGCTCTTGATGAAATTGTAGCTGAAGTTCGAACGATAAAGGAAGTGAAGTTGTGAAAGTCGATCATATACTCGTTCGTTACGGTGAAATTGCCCTTAAGGGCAAAAATCGTAATGAGTTTGAACAAATTTTAAAAGGGAACATCAATCAAGCATTACGGGAAATTGGTTCTGCACGTGCAAAGCGAATTTTTGGCCGTTTGATCGTTGAAGTGGGCGATGAAGACGACGCTGACCAGATCATGGCGCGTCTTCAAAATATATTCGGGATCGTCTCATTATCAAAAGCGGTAAAAACGACGCGAGAACTTGAAGATATTCAAAAAGCAGCGCTTTATATGATGAACGAAGACTTGACCGCAAAAACGTTTAAAGTGACGGCAAGGCGTTCTTATAAACAAACGCCGTTAAACTCACAAGAAATGAACTACGAAATCGGTTCGTATGTCTTAAGAAATACAGAGCATCTAACGGTCGATGTTCATAACCCCGATGTTGAATTGCACGTTGAGGTGCGCGAGCACGGTACGTACTTGAGTGCAGGTCGTGTGATGGGACGAGGAGGGCTTCCTGTCGGAAGTTCAGGTAAGACGATGCTTCTATTATCTGGCGGAATTGATAGTCCAGTTGCAGGGTACCTAGCAATGAAGCGTGGTGCGGTTGTAGAAGCTGTTCATTTTCATAGTCCTCCGTATACGAATGAGCGAGCGAAACAAAAAGTGATAGATCTGGCAAAACAGATGGCTGCTTACGGTGGTGCCGTTCGGTTACACCTTATTCCCTTTACAAAGGTGCAACAAGATATCCATCAAAAGATTCCATCTTATTATGCGATGACAATCACGAGACGGATGATGATGAGAATTTCAGAACAAGTCGCGCGTGAACAACGAGCACTCGCGCTCGTAAATGGCGAGAGCCTCGGTCAAGTCGCATCACAAACACTAGAAAGCATCCACGCCATTGAAGAAGCAAGCTCGCTTCCGGTGTTGCGTCCACTCGTTACAATGGACAAAACCGAAGTGATGGACATCGCGATGGAAATCGGCACGTATGAAACGTCGATTTTACCGTATGAAGATTGTTGTACAATTTTCTTACCTCAAGAATCGAAAACAAAGCCGAAGCTTGAAAAAGCAAAAATGTTCGAGACGAACCTTGATATTGAAGATTTAGTAAGTCAATCGCTTGCAGGAAAAGAGACGATGCTCATTAAACATCAAGACAGCACGGATGAGTTTGATGATTTGTTATAAAGGGTGAGTAGCTTGGCGACCTTTTTGGTTGCCAAGCACCTTACATTGAGGAGGAAATGATGGGTACGCTGTATTTTAATGGTAAATTCTATTCATTAACGTCAGAACATTCTAGATTTGATGCGTTGTTCTCAGAAGACGGGACGATTGTAGAACTCGGAACGAAAGAAGACCTTCAAGCGAAATATTATGACAGAGTGACCGAGTACTTCGACTATAAAGGGAAAACGATTATTCCGGGTCTCGTAGACAGCCATGCACATATGTTAGGGTATGGCTTTCAACAGCTACGCCTTGATCTTTCTCAAGTGAAAAGTCGTGAGGAAGTGTTTTTGAAGTTAGAGGAGAAGGCACGAACGTTACAATCAGGCGACTGGTTAATTGCTGAAGGCTGGAATGAGAACGAGTGGGAAGTTCGTACGGTTATTCACCGACGAGAACTCGATGAACGATTTCCAGATCGGCCAGTTATGCTCACTCGCATTTGTCGTCATGCGATGATTGTTAATTCAAAAGCGTTAGAGCTTGCTGGATTAACCAACGAATCTCCGAATCCAAGTGGTGGGGTTATCGGTCGTGATGAAGATGGGCTTAATGGTTTGCTTCTTGAAGAGGCGCAAGATATAATACATGCTGTGCGACCAAGGTATACGAACGACACGATGAAACGTGCGTTAACAGCAGCGTATGAGCAGATGGTTACAATGGGCCTAACTGGGGTACATACTGAAGACTTAGCTTATTACAATTCTCCTGCGTCTGTCATTGACACTTATCGTGAGGTCATTGAAGGAGACACTCGCAGATTCCGTGTTCACCACCTCGTGCATCATGATGCGGTGGATGAGTGGCTTGAATTAAAACGGGGAACGAAACTCGCAAATGAATACCAAACATTTGGGAGCATGAAGATTTTTGCGGACGGCTCTCTTGGGGGACACTCGGCGTGGCTATCAGTGCCTTACGTTGGAGAAGAAAGCAATGTAGGAGTGCCCATTCATCGAGATGATGAATTAGAAGCGCTAATTGTAAAAGCGCGAAACTTATCAATGACGATCGCCGTACATGTAATTGGAGATCAAGCACTTGACCAAACGATTCGTATACTTAAAAAGCATCCACCGAAATACCCGGAAAAAGATCGACTGATTCATTTACAAATCGTTCGAGCCGACCTTATGGAAGAATTAAAAGCAATGCCAGTTGTGCTTGATCTTCAACCACAATTTACAGTTTCTGATTTTCCGTGGGTCCGTACGATTGTCGATGAAGCGTTGCTTGAGCACGCGTATGCATGGAAAACGCTACTAGTGAATAAAATTGCTTGTGCAGGGGGTTCTGATGCACCAATTGAAATTCCAGACCCTAGAATTGGCATTCACGCTGCTGTGACTAGGAGAGCAAGAGGAGAATCGAGTGCCCGTTTTAAGCCTGAACAGTGCTTATCCATTTACGAATCGTTTCGCCTTTATACGTCCGGTAGTGCGTCTGCAATTGGGAAAGAAGAGCAGTTTGGACAATTAGCGCCTGGGTATGCAAGTGATTTTACCGTGTTTCATGAAGATCCTTTTCAATTTACGGAGGATCAGTACGATGAGCTTTTAGATCTTAAGGTCGCTTATACGATCGTTAACGACAAAGTCGTGTTTGCAAAAGAGGTTTAACTTAGAGGAGGAAATACTGTGACAGTAAAACGTTGGATTGCTCTTGCTGTTGCAGCAATTGTACTGTTTGTTTCAGCAGGGTTTCAGTTTTTTTAGTGCAATTGCTTCAACGAACTTTTCTGACATGTTCGATCTTGACGGAGGTGATTTTCGTCAAGAGATTTTGGAAACAGGAACAGACGGTCAAATTGCCGTTATTGATTTAGATGGAATGATTATGGATACAGGTTCTCAAGGAGGCCTTTTTGCAGGTGGAGGCTATGACCACCGTGTATTTATGCAAATGTTAGAAGTTGCTGCCGAAGACGCTAGCGTCGATGGCATTGTTATTAATGTGAACACCCCTGGTGGAGGTGTCGTTGAAAGTGCGGCGATCCACGATCGAATTGTACGTGCACAAGAAGAATTTGATACAGAAGTATATGTATCAATGGGTAGTATGGCTGCATCTGGCGGTTATTACATCGCTGCACCTGCAGACTACATCTCGGCACATTCGGCACGATTACCGGCTCAATCGGTGTTATTATGGACAGCATCAACTTTGCCGAGCTTGCTGAAGAGTGGGGAATTAGCCACAACGTCATTAAATCTGGCGAGTACAAAGACATTATGAGTCCGACTCGTGAAATGACGTCAGAAGAAGAGCAATTATTACAAGACATGGTCGATGACATGTTCGAAGAATTTACTGAGGTTGTCGTCAATGGTCGCGATCTATCAGAAAGTGAAGTACAAGAGCTCGCTCAAGGTCAACTGTTTACAGGGAACCAAGCATTAGAAAATGGCTTGATTGATGGCATTGGTGATCTTGAGCATACGATTGATCATATGCAAGAGAACTTAGGCATTAATGCGACAGTCGTACACTATACGAATGATTTTGGCGTTGGATCCATTTGGGGCCTTGCGGCTGAAACGCTTGCGAGTGAGCGAGTGACAATGAATCAACTCGAGCAGCTGATTACACATTCGAATGCACCACGCTTAATGTATCTCTATCAAGACTAAAGGAGTGGAATGATGGATTACACATACGATGAAGAAAATCGATACGATCGACAGCCTCATCAAACCGATCATGAACCTCCTAGGCAAGAGGCAATGCAAAAAACGGTTGAAGAGAGCATTTATGCAGGTTTTTGGATTCGTCTTTGGGCGTATTTATTAGACTTGCTCATTGTTGGTGCAGTAAATGGGATACTCATTACACCAATCTTTATGTTTATGGATTCAAACCCTACGTTGTTAAGCGTCTTTACGATCCAAGGATTATTAACGGCGATAATGGCTTATGTATACTTTGCAATTATGACGAGATACCTCGGTCAAACGCTTGGAAAGATGGTGTTTGGGTTAAGGGTCGTTCGAGCAGACGGAACAAAGCTCAGTTGGTCAGATGTGTTTTTCCGTGAAGTACCGGGGCGAATGATTCACCGAGTACTTGGAATTACGAACTTAATGTACATCGTCGTAGGTGTGCATCCTGAAAAGGCTGGCGTTCATGATTTACTTGCTGATACGAGAGTGATTCGTGATACGAAAATTCCTGCTGACAAAGAAGATGAAGAAGACGACGAATAGTTTTAAAGCCGGTGCAATGATGTTGCATCGGTTTTTTTCGTTTATACGCTTAGCGTTTTGTCGATACTATCATCATTAGTGTTTAAGGAATGAGGGAAATGATGGTTTGGCTTATCATATGTGCCGTAACGCTCATTTTGTTAGGGATCGGGGTAGTGACGTACTTCCTTCGTGTGTCATGCCATATTCATGTACTCCAAGCCAATTTACATACTAACGGCGAACTGCAAGTGAAACTGTTACGCGGCTTACTAAAAAAAACGTGGGACGTACCCGCAATCCGTTTTGATGAAAAGAACCTCTCTTTTGTATATGTGGAAGATGAGACAAAGCTGTTTTCAAAACGTAAACAAAAAAAAAGTCAAAGAAGAGACCCCGAGGGATATCGAGAATAGGCTGAAGGATTCTAAAGAACTTATTGAGGGTATTTCCCACCTAGGGACGATTCTACGTAAGTTTTTAGCAACCGTTCAAGTCGAACAGTGGAAATGGGCAACAACATTTGGAACAGGGGATGCGGCAGCAACAGGCATTGCTGCTGGAGTTGCTTGGACGTTGAAAGCCTTTATGCTTCAACTCGTTTCGTCGTATACACAGTTACGAGAGAGACCACATTTTCAAGTGACGCCCTTTTATCAGGCGCCTGTCTTTTATATGGATGTTCGTTGCATAGTTACTTTCCAAATCGGACACGCTATACGAGCATTACTTAAAATGTGGATGCATAGCAAAAAGCTACAAAAAACATCCTCTCGGAATGAACGTACGGAACATGTAACGAAAGGGGCATAACGTGCCGTGGCAGAACATCCTATTCAAGGTTTAATGAAAACAGCAATGGAAAACATTAAAGAAATGGTCGATGTGAATACGATTATTGGTGATCCCGTTGAGTCACCAGATGGCAATGTCATCATCCCTGTTTCCAAAGTAGGCTTTGGGTTTGCAGCAGGTGGTACAGAAATGAATGTTGGACATGCGATGGATGAAGAAGAACGTCATCCATTTGGGGGAGGTAGTGGTGGCGGTGTGTCCATTACGCCAGTTGCCTTTTTAATTGTTGGAACGCATGGGGTTAAGATGATTCATTTAAATAACGGAACACACTTTTATGAGAAATTACTTGAACTTACTCCTCAAGTCGTAGAGAAAATCAAGGATCTCATTCAAGGGAATGAGCACGTTGAAGACCAAAGTTTATCGCCAATTGATGTAACGAAAAAGGAAACTCCGCCTTTTTAAATTTGCAGACATTGCCAATTCCGATTAGACTAGATGTAAAGGATCTATCTAGGAGGATTATACATGGCAAAAGTAACATTTAAAGGTAACCCAATGACGCTAGTAGGAAATGAAGTTAAAGTAGGCGAACAAGCGCCGAATTTTACCGTACTTGATTCAGGTCTACAAGAGAAAACACTTGCAGATTACGAAGGCAAAACGATCGTAATTAGTGTTATTCCAAGCATCGACACAGGCGTTTGTGAACAACAGACGAAACGTTTTAATGAAGAAGCTGCTAAATTAGATAACGTTCAAGTCCTCACAATTAGCGCAGATCTTCCATTTGCACAAAAGCGCTGGTGTGCAGCGGAAGGCGTCGACAATCTTGAAATGCTCTCAGACCACCGCGACTTCTCATTTGCACAAAGCTTCGGTCTAGGTATGAAAGAACTCCGCTTACTCGCTCGCGCTGTCTTCGTCATTGATGATAAAGGAACAATTCAACACGCTGAGTATGTTGAAGAGGCAACTAATCACCCTGATTATGACAATGCATTGGCACAAGTGAATAGTCTTATTAAGTAATAGAACACAATAAACTGGCTCATCATCTAATGATGAGCCAGAGGCTGTTTAGAAAATGTTCTCGTAAATGAGTAAGCGGCTTCTGTGGCTACGCTTGCCGCGGGCGTTGCCTCAGCTATCGTGCTACGCACGATGATCTTCTGCTAACGCTTCTCCCGCAGGCGTCTTCGCCACGACAGCCGCTTTACTATGACATGTTGAAGTTTTACAAATGCTAAATTAAAATGTATTACTTTGATGCTTTAAACTCTACAAGTTCATTAACTTTCCACTTCTTATTTATACTAGAACAACACTATTTTGACATTCTGATGACGTATACTTGTATGTGTCGTTTTTCTTACGTCTTAAAGGATGTTAAGAAAAGTTATGTATTTGTATATTAATTATCCTAATAGTTTCTTTTTTTCCGTTTGGAACTCTTCATCTGAAATTGCCCCAATATCCAATAGCTCTTTCAATTCTTTTATTTTAGCGTAATTACTTAATTCTATTTCATGAGTAGAATTTATAGTTGCCCTTTTAACTTTTTTTAATAGCTTCGTTTGTCGCATCAATAAATGGTTGTACAGTGGCTTTCATGCACTGTTTAATTATAAATTTATCTGCTCCATCCCAAATGTGAATTTCGCCGAACACCATCCCTCTTTTTTTGAGCGATAGAATTAATTTTTTTCTAATAATATTTCTTTTTGTTTAATGCCATAAACCATACCTTTATCTATAAAAATAACCCTTTGGTTCGTTGAGACGACTAGCCAAGTGTTCCCTTCTAAAAATCCACTGGTAGCGTAATTAACAACCTCATTATCATGAAGAATTTTAGGAAGCTCTTTTATTTCTTTTTTTTAGTTCCGAAGGTATCGCTGATTCCTACTTCTTTAAAACGGTGCTTAACAGATTCAACAGTATGCAAATATTTTCTCCTCTTTCTGTGATAGTATAAAAGAAAATTCAAGTGAAAAAATAGTAATATTAAGCAGTAACTTAGGTGTGTATAATCGTAAGTCATAAGCCACTTTTAATCAATAAAGATAAATAAAGTAATAAACCTAAGTTCTATTAATGGCAAAAGAGATGGACGAGATGTTGAATACAGCTGTATATTCATTAGGAAAAATTTAGTCGCTAAAAGAGTCGGTTCAGTACGATCAAAGAGTTACCGCTACTTGAGAATATTGCATCCCGACTATGACAATGCATTGTCATAAGTAAACAGCCTTATTATTTGAAAACAGATCTAGAGGCGTTGCTCCTATATAATTTATGCTAATGATCAATGACTTCAAAAGTTGTTGCAGTAATTTGAACAGGATAACTTTCCATCATTAACCATCATACCCTACTCTAATCGAAGCGCCCTTTTTAACTTGAGCGAATCTAAAAACATGACTCGCTGGAATTCGCACGATGACAGTGTCTGATAAATGAGGATCTTCTTCAATATCAATCGTGAAGGAAAAGCCCATTCTATTGATGTCTGAGGTTACACCCTCGATATACAAAAGCGTCTCGTCGTGATCTGTTGGATCAGCATTAGAATTAATATAAGCCACGAATACAAGCAATAATAGCAACGTAACGATAAAGAATCTTAACGTTTTCACGTCAGAACTACAGAAAACGTTATCTGCCTAAGATTAAAGGATGCTACGTTTTTCATTTCCTTATCTCCCTATGTTGGTTATGTTTAAGTGAGCCCTTTTTTTTCGTCAACGAGTTTCTGAAAAGCGCTTGGGTCAGTAAGGTAAAGACGCTCATCAAGTGCTTGGTCAATTTTTGCGTTAATCATGTCTGATTGAACCGTATGAATGGTTTCTTCCACTTCGACGTTTTGTGTGTACGTTTTCGTCGCAAGAGCATCAACGAGCATCTCATCTGTAAATTGGTACATACTTGAAAGTGTGAGTCGGTACTTCCCATTACGATCGACTTCAGTTACGTTTCCAGGTTGGCCTTTAAAAGGTTCCATGTGAGAAGTGAACGTATCATACGTATTGGAATCTTCATTGTAATAGTCACATCCAACGACGAGGTTCGACCGGACAGTTACTTGATCACCTACGCGGAACCGTGTAATGGTCGGTAGGTCATAAGGAAGGACATAAGCGAAATTGTTCGTCGGTGGATCTTGCAAGATCATCACAGCAAGTTGCTTGTTCTCAACCGTAAGCAGACGGCCTTTATGGACGACCGTTCGGTTTCGAAGCGTATACCCATAGACAGGGTCATAGAAAAGCGTTCGACTAGACCCACGTATAAGCTCTTTCCCACCTTGACCTAAATAGACCCCGCGAATGCTTCCATTGCGATAGAGTTTCGCATCGGTTAGATAAATCGTATAATTCTGACTTTCTTCAATGAGAACTTCCCCGTACGTTGTTTCAATTCTGTACGTATCTGGCTGCATTCGGTGTAATACGATAACTGTACCTTTTTGAATACGAACCAACACGCCCATCTCCTCTGCAAATAAAGTCAAGATCACCGTTCATGAAATAATGTAAGTTTATTTACTATGACACAAAAGTCCGTTTTTTTTCTAGCGGAAAGAATTCATAACGAAAAAACCACTGAAGAACAGTTCAGTGGTTGTTAAGCATAAGCTGCTTGAATGGCCGTTGTATAACAGTCATAACAAACAGATTCATAGATTTGGGTTGCATCCGCATAATCTTCAACATTAATGGGTGAACCAGACGTTTGCAAAACACCATCTAAATAGAGAAGGTGGTGAGTCGCATCTTGAGAACAGTGAGCACATGGCATGGAAAGGTGGTGGATCGTAAATCCACATTCCATCGCGCGCTTAATCGGAGAGAACATTTCACCTGTATATGAAATCATGAGCCCGTACGCTTGAATCGCTACGTCAAAGCGAATGGAAGCTTTCGCTAACGCTTCAACTTGTTCATCTGTGAAAAATTGTAATTCATCCACAAGAATCACTTCAGGCCGTTCAGTCTCAATAATCGATTGTACATAAGATCCATCATCGTACTTTGGGATAATGTGTGCGGGGCGTTTCGTATGTAGTGCACGTGAAGAAACGAAAGCGCCGTCTCGAAGGTCTGTTTCTGGTTTTAACGTTAAAACTTCTTCCCTTGTTCATCTAATTGATACCCGTGCATCAATAAATGAGCAGATTTCGCAGATTTCATTGTGCCGAGCATTAAATGGCGGACTTTATTAGATTTCAACATGGAAGCACCTCGTTACGTCATTTTACATGTGGACAGTCAGACCTTTATCTTGTCACAGAATGTCATTTCATGCAATGCGTAATCATTGTATGAAAATGGATTATTTTGTGTGCTCCTCTACTGAAGGTAGAGATGTAGGGAACGAACGTGATAAACTGGAACAAGATTGTATTACGAGGTGAAAAGATGGAACGTCAAATAGATACAGATCAGTTGTTTCACGTACTGGATGAAATGGCTGAAACGCTAAGTAATGAAGGGCATGGCAGTTATTTGGAGACACTTGCGCTTGCTGGAGATAATTTATTCCAAGGAAGCATTATGCAACAACCGCTCTCCGATGTTGCCTTTAAGAAAATGGAAGAGCAATTTAAAAAGATTGATCAAATGACAATGGAACGCGAAACCGTTCGAAAGGCATTTCAACTTGCGATCATTAAAGGGATGAAGCAAGCCGTGCAACCCCATCATGCGATGACACCTGATGGTATTGCTATTTTTATGTCGTATTTGTTAAAGCGTTTATTAAAAGATCAATTAGGGGTGAGTGTTTACGACCCTGCTGTAGGAACAGGAAACATGCTTACTGCTATGATGAACCATACAGAAGGCATCGAACGTGCAATTGGAGCGGACGTGGATGAGTCACTAATCCGCCTTGCGTTCGTTATGTCGAACTTACAGCAATATGAACTAGAACTGTACAATATGGACAGTGTGAAAGAAGAAGGTATACCAACGGTTGATGTGATTGTATCAGACCTTCCAAATGGGATTTATACGAACGATGAGGTCGTGGAGTCGTTCAATACGAAACCTAGTGAAGGAAGAATGCCGGCAGAATATGCAATCATTGAAAACAGCTTACGTGCATTAAAGCCAGGTGGAGTTATGCTTTTATTAATTCCAAATGATATGTTTACAAGAGAACATTCGGAAGCGTTCCGTACATTCATGAGAAAAGAGACGATTACACTTGGAATGTTGCAACTTCCTGATACGATGTTTAAAGCTGAACGGCATGGTAAGAGCATTTGGATGCTACAAAAGCAAGGCCCAGATGTTGTGGCACCACAACAAGCTTTATTCGCAGAACTTCCATCGTTTACGCGTGCAGAAGCGATGACAGACATGATGGCTAAAATTAACGAATGGTTTGATCACATTTATAACTGAAGGTGATGGCATGGATGAAGCAAAGCTTCACGAGAGACTTCGTGAGTTGTATGAATGGGAAGATGTATATTTCCCTGAAGAGATTCGACATCGTAAGTTAACGAACAGTCAAGATGTGTTACCAAAGCGTTATGAAAAAAAAGCTCGTAGAACTTGTTGATCGCTTTATGTTTTATACACAAACACTCATCTTGAACTCGAGTGCACAAGTTGAAGCGGAGCAACGTATCTTATCCACTGCAAAAGTGTTTAATCATCGCATTGAACACATTTCTGAGTTGAATCAACTTTCGTTTGAACAGAACAAGTTCATCCTTGAACAACAAACGGCCAAACAACGCTTATTGTCGTTTGGACAAGGTGGCTTGACGGGTCTTGGTGGACCGTTTTTATTAGCAGCAGACTTACCGCTAATGCTTGCTACTAACTTACGCACGGTTCAATTGGCAGCAATGTCGTTTGGCAATGACCTTAGACATCCAAGAGAAATGATGATTGCCTTAAAAGCCTTCCACGTTGCTACGCTTCCGAGAAAAGCGCAATATGAAGGTTGGACTGAGCTACAAGCAGAAAAAGAAATATGGATGGGGCGCTTTCCTGTTTTTATGGTGGCAATGAGGAAGTTACATCTGCAGAGTGGTTCCAACAACCATTGCGCCAAATTGCGAAGTTAATGATAATTTCTGTTTTAAGAAAGAAGATGGTTCAAGGCATTCCTATTGCTGGAATTGCAGTGGGGGCGTACAGCAATTATCAATTGGCAAGGCAAGTGTCAACGATTGCCGGACATTATTATGAGCGACGTTATTTAGAAGAAATCTTACAATAGAAGAAAGTAGCTATCATACGTCGCTTCAGGCTGTTAATAAATGAAGTACTCATAAATGGATGAAGCGGCTTATGTGGTTACGCTTGCCAAGGGTGTTGTCAGCTGATGATCTTCAGCTAACTATACTCTCGCAGGCGTCTTTGCCACAGCAGCCGCTTTTGTTTTGCATAGGTTAGTTATGTTAGCAACTCTACATGACTATGTAATTGACCGAAGATTTTAGGGTTGTCACCAGTGATAATGAAAACACGTTGAACCGTGTTGCTCTAGTGCGAAGCGTGGAAGCAACCGCCAGTAATGGAGTTTATTCATTGTATAAATCAAGTACTTGGTCTTTTTTTAAACAAATCGTTGAATCGCGAACGTCACGTTATTACATTTTTATAAAATGTATGTATAACTATTGATGTTCATTAAAGATGGTGTTACAGTATATTTAGACATTGAGAGAGGGCGATCCTCTTATATTTTTTTACTAATTAATGCATAATAATAATATCGATAGCATGTTTATTCGTACCGAAATTTTATACACGGAGGTGAATGAAAGGGAAAAGATCCCTTTCAATCAATATGAACAAACAAAAAGTCGTTTTAGCCTATTCAGGTGGTTTAGATACGTCAGTTGCAGTTAGATGGTTAATGGATCAAGGATATGAAGTCATTGCAGTTGGCTTAGATGTTGGTGAAGGTAAAGATTTAGAAACAGTAAAACAAAAAGCGATTAACGTCGGCGCAAGCCAGTCGTATACAATTGACGCAAAGAAAGAATTTGCAGAAGAGTTCGTATTGCCTGCACTTCAAGCGCGTACAATGTATGAAGATAAATATCCACTCGTATCAGCGTTATCAAGACCACTCATCGCAAAGAAGCTCGTTGAGATTGCTGAACAAACGGGTGCAGGATCAGTCGCGCACGGGTGTACTGGTAAAGGAAACGACCAAGTTCGTTTTGAAGTGTCAATTCAAGCGCTAAATCCAGATCTCGAAGTATTAGCACCTGTTCGTGAGTGGGGTTGGTCCCGTGATGAAGAGATTGAATATGCAAAAGAGCATAACATTCCGATCCCGGTTGATTTGGATAACCCGTATTCGATTGACCAGAACTTGTGGGGGAGAAGTAATGAGTGTGGCATTCTTGAAGATCCGTGGGCGACACCACCAGAAGGTGCGTATGATCTGACGAAGCCACTTGAAGAAACACCAGATACTCCAGATACGATTGAAATTGAATTCGAACAAGGCAAGCCAGTTGCAGTTGATGGCGTTCATTATGAATTAGATGAATTGATCATGCATCTAAACAAAATCGCGGGTGCACATGGCATCGGAAGAATTGACCACGTTGAGAATCGTCTCGTTGGGATTAAATCACGTGAAGTGTATGAGACACCAGGCGCAACAACGTTAATTAAAGCGCATAAGGAACTAGAAGACTTAACACTTCCAAGAGAACTTGCGCACTTTAAACCGATTGTCTCTAAGCAATTAACGGAACTCATTTATCAAGGCCTATGGTTCTCTGCGCTTCGTCCAGCGCTAGAAGCGTTTTTGAAGGAATCACAAAAGTCCGTAACAGGAACAGTTCGTGTGAAGCTCTTTAAAGGTCATGCGATTGTAGAAGGACGTAAATCACCATTCTCTCTTTATGATGAGAAGCTTGCTACGTATACGAAAGAAGATGAGTTTGATCACAATGCAGCAGTTGGGTTTACGCAACTTTGGGGACTTCCAACGAAGGTGCATAGCCAAGTAATGAAGAACGGTGTGAAACTATGACCAAGCTTTGGGGCGGCAGATTTACAAAAGAAGCAGAAGAGTGGGTGGATGCATTTGGTGCATCCATCGGCTTTGATCAACAGCTCGTCTTTGAAGATCTCGAAGGTAGCATGGCTCATGCAGCTATGCTTGCGAATTGTGGCATTATATCAGCCGAAGATGAATCACTCATTCAAAAAGGCTTAAAGTCCCTTTTAGAAAAAGCAAAACGTAATGAACTCGTTTTTGACGTGAAGTACGAAGACATTCATATGAATCTAGAGAAGCTTCTAAAAGACGAGATTGGAGACGTAGCTGGAAAGTTGCATACGGCGCGTAGTCGTAACGACCAAGTCGCAACGGACATCCATCTGTTCATGAGAAAAGAAACGCATGAGTTGATGACACTTTTGAACAATTTAAAGCTCGTTTTATTAGAGCAAGCCGAAGAGCATGTTGAAACGCTCTTACCTGGTTACACTCATTTGCAACGTGCTCAACCAATTTCTTTTGCACATCATATGCTCGCTTATGTGTCGATGTTTGATCGTGACTATGACAAGCTACAAGACAGTTTGAAACGTGTAAACCTTTCGCCGCTTGGAGCTGGTGCTTTAGCAGGGACAACTTTCCCAATTAATCGCTACGAAACAGCTGAAGCGCTCGGGTTTGACGACATTTATATGAACAGTATGGATGCGGTCAGTGACCGGGACTTTCTCATTGAATTTCTAAGTGTTGCGTCAACAATTATGATGCACCTTTCTAGATTCTCTGAAGAGCTCATTTTATGGTCAAGTCATGAGTTTAACTTTATTGAGTTGGATGATGCATTTGCAACGGGAAGTAGCATTATGCCACAAAAGAAAAACCCAGACATGGCTGAACTCGTTCGAGGAAAAACAGGACGTGTATACGGCAGTTTGGTCGGGTTGCTCACAACGTTAAAAGGCCTTCCCCTTGCGTATAACAAAGATATGCAAGAAGACAAAGAAGGAATTTTTGATGCTGTAACGACTGTTAAAGGATCATTAAAGATCTTTATCGGTATGATCGAATCGATGACTGCCAAAAAAGAAGAAACTGAAAAAGCGACAAAGTCCGACTTTTCGAATGCAACAGAGCTTGCGGATTACCTAGCAACAAAAGGAATGCCGTTCCGTGAGGCGCATGAAGTTGTCGGAAAGCTTGTTCTTCAGTGCATTCAAGAAAACAAAGTGTTAAGTGGGCTCTCGCTTGACACGTTCAAGGATGCGAGTCACTATTTCGAAGAGGACATCTATACTGCGTTAGACCCTTATGAAGCAGTTGCAAGAAGGTTGAGCGCAGGTGTACTGGCTTTACAAAAGTGAAAGAGAGTATTGCTTTCCAAAAAGCAAAGTTACAATAAAAGCACTATAGATCGGAAAATGGCATGACTCGTGATGGAGTTATGTCATTTTCTCTTATTGTATTGAGGTGGCATTAAGTCAAAAAGCGTCCTGCAAAGTAAAAACTTTGCAGGACGCTTTTAAGAACTTCTTCTTTACTTACGACGAACGATCAGAACGTCACAAGTCGCTTGGCGTACGATCGCTTCAGAAACACTACCGATCACGATACGTTCTACTTTATTGGCGCCTGTTGCACCAGCCATGATTAAGTCAATTTCATATTTTGGTGCGATATATCGTGTAATGCGAACTTTAGGTGATCCAAAATCAAGAATTGTCTCGACTTCTTCGACACCTTTATCCAACGCTTGTTGTTTGTAGTTCTCAAGCGTTTGTTTTCCTTGTTCTTCTGCACGCTTTACGATTTGGCGGTCAAAACGTTCAATCGTAGCGAACGATTTCGTGTCAATTACAGTCACGATAAAAAGCTTGGCTCCTTGATCAATTGCAAATTCACAAGCTTGGTCAAATGTGTAGTTGGATTCGGTTGAACCATCTACCCCAACTAGAATTTTCTGGTAACGACGCATAATGGTCTCCTCCTTTATTCAAATGGTTCGTACATAAGTATAAATCGATAAAAGCAATTGAATATCTCTTCAGAATAGCTGTTTCCTTTAAAGGGATATTCTAAACCTCATTTGAGTCCATTTTACCCTGTGTTAACGAATTTGTCGAAAGTTAAGTATGGGTCTAACGAAACAAATGAGCGACTTGCTTTTCGTCTTTCAAAAAAAATAGTAAGATCAAATAGACGAACAGGACCTGGAGGTTTTCTGTATGAAACACGCACTTATTACAGCGGGATCAAAAGGATTAGGGAAACAAGTAACTGAAGCCTTCATAAAAAAGGGCTACTCTGTCACGGTTAGTTATCGAAGTGATTATGCATCTGTTCTGAGGTTGCGTGAAGAGTTGGGCATTGATGAAAAGCAATTGTTTGCCGTTCAAGCGGATGTGACGAACCGTGAAGATGTGATCTCACTTATTCAACAGGCGATTGAGAGATTTGGCCGTCTTGATGTACTCGTCAATAACGCAGGTCCATATATTTTTGAACGAAAGAAGCTTTATGATTACGAGCCATCCGAATGGCATGCGATGATTGAAGGAAATCTTTCAAGTATGTTCTATTTATTAAAAGAAGCTTTGCCAATCATGCGTAAACAACGCTATGGTCGAATTATTGCTTACGGTTTTCAAGATGTAGGAAATGCACCTGCATGGTTGTACCGGAGCGCATATGGCGCTGCAAAAGCAGGGCTTGCGTCCTTAATTAAGTCAGTAGCCGTTGAAGAAGCAGAATACGGCATTACAGCGAACATGGTTTGCCCTGGAAAGATCGTTGGTGACATGAAAGAAGCTTCAATAGAGACTGGCAAAACGCATCAAGATGACGAGACTCCGGTCGGTAGACCTGGGACTGGTGGCGACATTGCACGTACGGTTATGTTTCTTGCGGATGAACACGCAGACCTTGTGACAGGTGCTATTATTGAAGTGACTGGTGGCGTTGATGTTCTACACCAAAACCGACACGAATAGGAAGTCATTTCAAAGCCATGCTATGGGTGAGGTGATCGGTCATCAGAAAGGTACTTATAGCTGTGTTGGCGCTAGTTATGATGGTAAGTGTAGGGACATTGGAGAGAGCAGAAGCGGATGAATTAATGGAAAGCTTTGGGCTTCGTGTGACCATTGAAACGAAAGATGGGGGATATCAATGGAGATTTGATAGTCCAGATCTTTATGAATTTCAAGATGGTGATCGGGTGCTGCGCTCAGAAGATGCGAAAGAACATGTCGAGAATATGAGTAAACAATTGCATGTGAATGAAAAGGTAACAGCAGATCAATTAGCAGAAAGAATTAAGCAACATTTTCCAAAGCTACGCAAGATGGACGTTCGTTGGAAGAACGGAGAAGGTGAGCTTTATACGTGGCGGTGGAAAAGTGAGCAAGTGTTGGTTGATTAATCACTACTGTTAGTCTATCTTTGAGGTAGACTAATTTTTTATTTTATACCATAACTAGAATAGGGGCGTGGGGCTTATGAATATTGGCGTACCCAAAGAGATTAAGAACCAAGAAAATCGTGTCGCAATGACACCAACAGGCGTTGTGCTTTTAAAGCGTGACGGGCATCAAGTGTTTATTGAGACGTCTGCAGGGATTGGATCAGGATTTACGGATGAACAGTACGTCGAAGCAGGTGCTGTAATCGTTGATTCTGCTCAAGAAGCGTGGAATCAAGAATTAATCGTGAAAGTGAAAGAGCCTGTTCAATCGGAGTATGGCTATTTCAAAGAAGGCCAACAGTTGTTTACATACTTGCACTTGGCTGCAGAAGAAGAGCTAACGAAGGCGTTACTTGAAAGCAAAGTGACAGCAGTTGCCTATGAAACGGTACAGTTACCGGACCGCTCATTGCCACTACTTACACCGATGAGTGAAGTGGCTGGAAGAATGTCAACGCAAATGGGCGTTCAATACCTTGAGAAAACTAAAGGTGGAAAAGGAATTTTACTTGCAGGTGTACCTGGAGTTAGTCGTGGAAAAGTAACGATTATCGGCGGGGGTGTTGCAGGAACGAACGCTGCCAAGATTGCATTAGGACTTGGGGCGAATGTAACGATCTTGGATCTAAGTCCACAACGACTACGTGAACTTGATGATCTGTTCGGTTCTTCTGTGAACTTACTCGTTTCTAATCCGGTTACGATTGAACAATCGGTTATTGAAGCGGATGTTGTAATTGGGGCGGTCCTCATTCCAGGGGCGAAAGCGCCTAAGCTCGTAAAAGAAGAAACGATAAAGAAGATGCAACCAGGTTCGGTGATTGTCGATATTGCAATCGACCAAGGCGGAATCTTCGAGACGACAGATCGCATTACGACACATGATGATCCAGTTTATACAAAGCATGATGTGTTGCATTATGCCGTAGCGAACATGCCAGGTGCTGTTCCTAGAACATCAACAATCGCTTTAACAAACGTAACGATGCCTTACGTGTCAGCGATTGCGAACAAAGGTTTAGTACCGGCGCTTCAGCAAGATCTGAACCTTAAAAAGGGATTAAATACGATTGATGGTAAATTAACGTATGAGGCAGTTGCCGTTGCAATGGACTTACCATTTACGCCAATTGAAGCCGTTTTACCTTCAGAAAACGTTTAACGTTAGTCAAAATCGGTAATAGGTTTAGTGAATCGAAAGTCGATGAAGGGTGGATAAACAATGAAGCTAACATTCCATGGACAATCGTTTATTGAAATTGAAACGAACGGGTATTCCGTATTAATTGATCCGTTCATTACTGGAAACGATACGTGCACAATTAAACCTGAAGACGTAAACCCTGATGCGATTCTATTAACGCATGGACATGCGGATCATCTTGGAGACACAGAAGCGATTGCAAAGCGTAGCGGCGCACTCGTCGTAGCCACTCATGAACTTGCCACCTATTTAGGTGGAAAAGGACTTGAGACTCACCCGTTAAATACTGGTGGAGGCTATGAGTTTCCATTTGGTCATGTGCGATTAACGCAAGCGTTTCATAGTTCTTCATTCCAAGAAGAAGATGGACAAATCATCTATCTTGGCATGCCGAACGGAATTTTGTTCACGGCTGAAGGGAAAACGATTTATCACGCCGGAGACACATCGTTATTCTCGGATATGAAGCTGATTGCAGAGCGTCATGATCTGGAAGTTGCTTTACTTCCAATCGGAGACAATTTTACGATGGGGCCAGACGATGCGAAGGTTGCTGCTGAATGGTTGCAAGCTGAGTTGTCATTCCGATTCACTACAACACATTCCCATTAATCGAACAAGATGGAGATGCTTTTGTAGATTCAATCGCGCCACTTAAAGGAAATGCTTTAAAGCCAGGGGAGTCTACAGAAGTGTGATGTATAAAGAGCCAGGTGAGGTCATCGAGATCACCTGGTATCTTTTTTTGTGGCGTAACTGAAGAGGTAGACAAGTCATATTGGCTCGTCCTTTTGAATAAACTGTTTGCAAGGTATGGTTTATTTGGGAGGTTATAAAATGCGCCGGTTAAGAATTTGGATTTCTTTTATAGTTGCTGCGTTCCTTTTGTATCTTGGTTTACAGCAATTTACAATCGGTACCGTTGGGCTTCATGGTTGGTTTTCTGTTGCGTGGTTTTTGTTTTTGTTTCCTCGTTATCGGGGGGAACCTTGCAGTGCTTGCTTACAACCGAACTCGAGTATATGAAGGTGAAGAACACCCATCACGACAGATCAACAAGCGGGAACTTGAACGTAAGGCAGCTCGTCTTCGAGCTTGAAGTCCGCGAACGACACCGATATAATTAAAGAGACTTTAGTCGAAAACTTGGCTTTATGCCAAGTTTTTTGTATCGTAATTATCCTTTTTCTAAAAGGAGTGACCTGAATGAGTACGAAGCACGAACAAATATTAGATTACATAGCTCAATTGAGCGTTGGAGAGAAAATCTCTGTACGTCAAATTGCCAAAGCCCTACACGTAAGTGAAGGGACAGCATATAGAGCCATTAAGGAAGCGGAGAACCAAGGTCTCGTTACGACGATTGAACGAGTAGGGACGATCCGTGTTGAACAGAAGCTTAAAGAAAATATTGACCATTTAACATTTGCTGAAGTCGTCAACATCGTAGATGGACAAGTTCTTGGTGGAAGAAGTGGCTTACATAAAACGCTTCAACGGTTTGTTATTGGCGCAATGAAGATGGAAGCGATGATGCGATACGTAGAACCGGGAAACTTATTAATCGTCGGAAATCGCTATCAAGTTCACCGCTTGGCACTTGAAGCCGGGGCAGCCGTATTAATTACGGGTGGCTTCGGTACGAATGAAGAAATCATTCAGTATGCCAATGAACAATCGCTACCGATCATAACGACGAGTTATGATACGTTTACGGTTGCAAGTATGATTAACCGGGCAATCTATGATCAATTGATTAAGAAAGAAATCGTCATCGTAGAGGACATTCTTATTCCACTTAATGAAACGTACTTTCTAACGACAGACAATATGGTTGAACGGTGGCATCAACTAAATGCAAAAACGAGCCATAGTCGATATCCTGTCGTTAATCATGAAATGAAAGTTCAAGGTATGGTGGCGGCGAAAGACATTCTTTCAATGAAAGAAAGTACACCCGTTGAAAAGGTGATGACGAAAGAGCCGATTACCGTTCATGCGACGATGTCACTTGCATCCGCTGCTCACGTTATGGTTTGGGAAGGCATTGAGTTATTACCGGTCGTTGATGATGAGGCTAGACTTGTTGGGGTCATTAGCCGCCAAGATGTGTTAAAGGCATTGCAAATGGCGCAACGTCAACCACATGTTGGAGACACACTTGATGATGTTGTCACGAGACAAGTGGAAGAAGCGCCAACAGGTACAGTTTATGATTATGTTTGTCATTTAACGCCACAAATGACAAACCCAATTGGAATGATTTCGTACGGAGTCTTGTCCACGTTGATTACCGAAGTCGGTAGTCGATTGTTAAGGCGTCATAAACGCGGAGATGTGGTTGTTGAGAACTTATCACTCTATTTCCTAAAGCCAGTTCAAATTGAAAGCAAGATTGAGATGAAGGGTAAGATCCTTGAAGTTAGTCGTAAGAGTGGTAAAGTCGATGTTGAATTGTACTCAAGTGATGAACTTGTTGGCAAAGGTCTCATGACTGCTCAACTGCTCGAACGTTAAAAAAAACAGCTGCCAATGGCAGCTGTTTCATTAACTCTCTTGAGAGCGTAACTCTTCTTTTGCAAATGGTGTGATGATGCGATTTGCTTTAATTCCATAGTAGACGAACACAGCTCCGAGAATTGCAAAAACGAGTCCGACAACGATATCGACCCAACTTCGGTACGAGAACATAAACAATAGACCTGGTGATAGAATGAAGATCCCAAGAGCAGTCATTGCTTTCGTTTGATACCATTCTTTTAAACGTTCGCCTTTTACGCGGAAACGTTTATATTTATAATAAACATACAATGCAAGAGCTAGGGTTAGAATCAACGTAACGACAATTGAAATAAATCCCATCGAATATCCCCCTTTTTTTCATTCGTTATTAGTTTACAGGATAAGGGTTCGATGTACAACAGAGGAGAAGTGACAGTGCAAGAAAAACTATTAGAAACAATTGAGCGCTTTGATACAATTATCATTTGTCGTCACGTGCGACCAGACCCAGATGCGTTTGGTTCGCAGCTTGGCTTAGCAGAATTAATTCGAGAAAACACAACGAAGACGGTGTACACAGTTGGAGAAGACGAAAAATCCCTTTCGTTTCTAGCGACAATGGATGAAGTGGATACTGAGACGTTCAAAGACGCCCTCGTTATTATTTGTGATACAGCGAACCGCGGACGAATCGATGAAGAGCGGTACGCATTAGCCAAAGAAACATTTAAAGTCGATCATCATCCAGAAATTGATGATTATGCAGATGCATCATGGGTCGATACGAGCTATAGCTCAACGTCTGAAATG
Organism: Geomicrobium sp. JCM 19055; assembly: GCF_000698185.1. NCBI lineage: Bacteria > Bacillati > Bacillota > Bacilli > Caryophanales > Geomicrobium > Geomicrobium sp. JCM 19055. The sequence continues at coordinate 69,429 of NZ_BAXL01000010.1, read as the reverse complement.
ATAACAAGATGGTTTGAGGAAACAGCAAAGCCAAACGGATGGAAGATGAACCAAACGAGTGCAAGGGTTTTATATGCAGGAATTGTCGGAGATACCGGACGTTTTCGTCATCCAAATACAACTGAACATACGTTTAGAGCGGCAGGAGTGTTGATGGAACAAGGCATTGATTTGCCTGAACTGTTTCGCAATCTATATCGTAAGCCGTTGCCACTTTTACGCCTTGAAGGTGAGCTGTTACGTACGGTGAGCTTAAGCGAGTACGGTGTTGCAGCGATCCGTGTGTCTGACGAACAACTAAAGCAATATGAAGTAAGCGTCAATGAATCTTCTGCGCTTGTAAACGCAATTAGCGACCTTGAAGGTTTGCTTACGTGGGGGATGTTTGTCGAACAAGAGGATGGCACGTATCGCGTACGTCTCCGTTCTAAAGGTCCTATTGTGAACAAGATTGCAGAGAAGCATAACGGTGGTGGCCATCCGCTAGCTGCGGGTGCTTCTGCGAATAGTGAAGAAGAGATCGACACGATCATTTCACAATTAAATGAAGCTGCAAAACAGTTTAGCTCGAGGACTCAATAACAATTTCCGTATGAAGGTCGATTTTTTTATAGAAGATGGCGCGTGTCACTTCAAGGCTGAATTGTTGTTCGTTCACATCAAATCGTTTGTTTTCAAGTGTTCGAATGACGAGCTCTTGTTGTTCAGCGACACTTTCTAAGTTCTGATGAAGCAAAGGCTCTAACTCATCGACGGCTTGTTGGCGTAAGTCATAGAGGGCAAGTTCACTGAGCCTGCTCTCTCTTTCATTTGTAAAGTGAATTTCAATGGTCTCTACTTCCACACGTTTTTGATCTTCATCAAGATCTTCTTGTTCTTGCTCTCGTGCGAGCAAAAGTTCTATTTGACTTTCAAGTTGATTAATGGTGAGTTCGTTTTTTCTAAGTTCTATAATGGTTCGCTCATAGACTTGACCATATTGAAAGATGAAAAGCCCCCAACCGATGACAACACCGATAAATAGACCTGCTAAAAAACGTTGCCACCCGGTCGCTTATAATAGGTGGAATTCTCATGGATACATCTGTTCCTGAGTAATCCACTGAATAATGAGTGCACCTGCATTTGCACCCGAGAGGGCACTTAATATCATAAAGATGGTCTTATAAACGTCAATGTGTGTACCTGCAAACAATCCCCGCTCTAGACTTGTGATTGCATCAAATGTCCCGCCAATGGCTGCAACGAGTGCCCAAATCTTTAAACTGCTCGCAAGTTCTTGAATGGTCGTAAGTGGTGGCTTTCCGATAATAAAAGCGCCAATTCCACCGATCAGTGCTCCACCTAGAACGACGCCAAAGGCAACAAAAAAAATCAATGACGAGTGTAGCGGCAAAGTCTCTGCTAAACATGGTGCATGCCCCTCTCTTTGAAACGAATCACCTAGTCTCTTATCTTTCATTTATATCGAGTCTTTGTCCAAGTTATGACTAGTCAATCTAAAAACGATCGGAGTGAACAGAGTCATGGCTAATTTTGTACATTTACAAGTGAAAAGTGAGTATTCGTTTTTGACAAGTACTTGTCGGATTGATGCGCTTATTGCTAGAGCAAAATCGCTAGGCTATGAGACGTTAGCTCTTACGGATCGCAACGTCATGTATGGCGTGAAAAAGTTCATCGATGCGTGTCATAACGTAGGTATAAAACCGATTATCGGGCTTGAACTTGATGTCGTTAGCAACGGAGTGGAAGGCAATGTACTCGTCTACGCAAAGAATGCACAAGGGTACCAAACACTCCTCTCACTCTCCACTGTTGCGACTTCAAATGACGAGCGAATGGATGTTGAGCAACTTGCTCAAATTCAAACGGATGACGTTATTTTTATCTTTCCAGAGCAAACACACCCAATCGCTAAGCTGATCAATCTCGAACAATATGAGCGTGCGATAAAAGAGCTTCGCCAATGGCAGCACGTTTTGCCAAACGACAATTATTGGTGTGGACTTTTGCCGAGTACACATACGGACTTTCATGAGCACAATGCATGGGTAACGTTTCTCACCGAGCAGAATTTGACGCCACTAGCACTTGCTAACGTTACGATGTTAAATCAAGGTGATGATTGGGTGAAGCAATGCTTACACGCCATTCGAGACGATGTTCCAGTTGCAGAGGTCAATCAATTTGAATGGCGTGCTGAGTCACATTTGTTGTCAGAGGAAGAAGCGATGGCAACGTGGCAAAATGACTTTGAACGAAGAGCACTACACGAGACCTTGAACGTGGCAAGTCTCGTTGACGTTTCTTTAAAGTCGCTAACAACGACATTGCCAAGCGTTAGTGATGAGGAGGAAACCACGCACTTGCAACAACTCGTGAGAAAAGGTGCAGCTGTGCGCTTTCCTGAGCTAACGACTGAAGTAAAAGAGCGCCTCGCAAAAGAAATGCAAACGATTAAGAACATGGGATTCTCCAATTACTTTTTGATCGTGTGGGACTATATGCGTTATGCCAGAAAACAAGGGATGTTAACAGGTCCGGGTCGTGGTTCCGCTGCAGGTTCTCTCGTAGCATACTGCCTATTTATTACCGATGTGAACCCACTTGAATATGGGTTGCTCTTTGAACGCTTTCTAAATCCAGAACGAAAATCATTGCCTGATATTGATCTTGATTTCCCTGATGATCGTCGAGATGAAATGTTCCATTATTTAGCTAAACGATACGGCAGTGAGCATGTTGCGCAAATTATTACATTTGGAACATTTGGCGTCCGTTCTTCATTACGTGAAACAGCGAAAGTTCAAGGCATTCGTGATGCACTTTTACAACGAGTGCTAAAGTTCATCCCGAGCACAGCAGGTGAACTAAACACCGTCATTAACAATACATCTGAACTTCAACGGTTGTACAAAGAAAACGATGAGGTGCATGAATGGTTTAATCGAGCGCTGGCCATTGAAGGGTTGCCAAGGCATACGTCGCTGCATGCAGCAGGAATCGTTCTTAGTAAACGTCCGTTAACATCGGTCGTACCGATTGTGCGTGAAAGAGGGGCGCTCGCGTATACGCAGTTGCCGATGGAAGATCTTGATGCTTTCGGACTCTTGAAATTTGATTTATTAGGATTACGGAACTTAACACTTTTAGACCGCCTCCAAAAAGATACCTTCTCAAAAACAGGACAACACCTATTATTCGACCAGTTGCCAAAAGATGATAAAAAAACGATGCAAATGCTTGCAAGTGGTCAAACCGCAGGAGTGTTTCAGTTTGAGTCGGCGGGCATGCAATCGGTTTTAAGAAAGTTAAAGCCGAGTCAATTCGAAGATATTGTTGCGGTGAATGCCTTGTATCGACCAGGTCCAATGGACAATATCGATACGTTTATACGCGGAAAGCGTTCACCAGAGAACATCACGTATTTGCATGAATCGCTACGTCAGACATTATCACTAACGTACGGCGTTATGGTTTATCAAGAGCAAGTTATGCAAGTGGCCGTGCAAGTGGCTAACTATTCATTGGCAGATGCAGATCTTCTTCGACGCGTGATTAGTAAGAAAGACAAAGACGTACTCATGCAAGAGGAAGAGCGTTTTCTAGCAGGCGCAGTCACGAGCGGATACGCTCAATCAGTAGCCAAGCAGTTGTTTGATTGGATCTTACAATTTGCAAACTACGGATTTAATCGAAGTCATGCGGTTGCCTATAGTTTAATTGCGTATCGAATTGCTTACTTTAAAGCACATTTTCCTGGGATATTCTATGCCGCGTATTTTTCGATGATCAGTGGTGATCTAGAACGGATGAAGCGCGCGGCAGCCGAGATGAAGCGCGAAGAGCTGTCTATACTTGGACCGTCTGTCAATAACAGTGATTACACGTATGCAGCAGATGAACGGGGCGTGCGTTTCCCACTTCAAAGTGTGGCACACGTTGGAGGAAACATAGCAAAAGCGATTGTTTCTGAACGAAAGGAAAATGGAAGGTTTCGTAACTTTATAGATTTTTGTCGTCGAATGAAGCCTGTTCGCTTGCAAAGAAATCAACTGATCAGCCTCATCCGCTCAGGGGCACTAGACGAGTGGGAGCAACATCGCGCAGTCTTGCTCGCATCAATTGATCGAGCGAGAGAGTACATTGATTTCGAAGATGATGTTGGTGCCCTTTTCAAAAGCCGCGATGAAGATTTTCGTTATGCAGAACGCGAACCGTATACCCATCACGACAAACTGCTACAAGAGAAAGAAGCGACTGGGTTTTATTTAAGTGGCCACCCGCTTGATGAATATTTACACTTATTCCAAGCGCAAAAGCAATAGACATTGGAGAAGTTGCTGGAGAACATCATGATCAATACGTTTGGATTGCTGGAACTTTAGAAACAATAAAGCCTATACGAACGAAAAATGGGCAATCAATGGCTTTTTTTGAACCTTAGCGATGATACAGGTCGAATTGAAGTTGTCGTTTTTCCAGATGTTTATCGTGACATGAAAGATGAACTTATTGAAGGAGAACTTCTCGTTGTCTTTGGAAGAGTGGAAAGCAATGCGAATCGAATAAAGATACTCGCTCAGCTTACTCAACTAGCAGACCATGCTAAGACTGAATCGACGTCGTCTCTCTACCTCAAAATACCTGAACACTTAAATTCTACGAAGACGTTAAGCGCAATTAAACGACAGCTCCGCAACCATTCTGGGTTTGCCGGTGTGAAGGTGTACCATGAATCAAAACATAAGCTGTATGAGTTAGATGCGAGTTACCATGTTCACATCAAAAAAAGAATTGCTAGAACGTCTAACCCTTATTGTAGGTGAAGAAAACGTTGTCAAAAAAATGAGATCGTCTTTTTGAACGCAAAAGGGTGAATGCAAGAGAACACTTTGTTATAATAGATTGCACATGTACAGTTAATACAGTTTGTCCTTTTTTATTCATTCATAGTTCGAACAGCGTCCTATAGGTCGCAAACATAAGATTCATCAAATATAAGATGAGATCCACTTGTTAAGGAGTGTGCAGGAATAATGCCAACGACTAGAGAAGAAGCACTACACATCCATAGAATGAAGCAAGGAAAGCTAGAATCGAAATCTAAGATTCCCGTAAGAAACAGTAAAGATTTAAGTCTTGCATATTCTCCAGGTGTTGCAGAACCGTGTAAAGAGATTTTTAACGACAAGCAAAAGGTATTTGAATATACGATGAAAGGCAACATGGTTGCGGTTGTTAGTGACGGTAGTGCAGTTCTTGGCCTCGGTAACATCGGTCCAGAAGCATCATTGCCTGTTATGGAAGGAAAAGCTGTTCTGTTCAAATCATTTGCAGGTGTGGATGCATTTCCAATCTGTCTAGACACTTCTGATCCTGATAAGATCGTTGAAACAGTTAAATTAATGCAACCTACTTTCGGTGGTGTGAACTTAGAGGATATTGCAGCCCCGAATTGCTTTATCATCGAGGAACGTTTAAAGAAAGAAACAAACATTCCAATTTTCCATGATGACCAACATGGTACAGCAATCGTTACTCTTGCTGGGTTGATCAATGCACTCAAAGTAACGAACAAACAGCTATCTGACGTGCGCGTAGTATTAAACGGCGCTGGAGCGGCTGGTATTGCAATCGTGAAACTGCTTCTAAGCATGGGTGTCAAAGAAATTATCCTTTGTGATAGTAAGGGAGCAATCTTTGAAGGTCGTACAGCTGGTATGAACCCAATTAAAGATGAGATTGCTAAAGTAACGAACAGCCAGAAGAAAGAAGGCGCTCTTAAAGACGTAATTCAAGACACGGACGTGTTTATCGGAGTTTCTGTTGAAGGCGCACTTACAAAAGAGATGATCGAGAGCATGAATGACGATGCAATCATCTTTGCGATGGCGAACCCGAACCCAGAAATTATGCCTGAAGATGCAAAAGCAGCAGGGGCGGCAGTCATTGGTACTGGTCGTTCTGACTTCCCTAACCAAGTGAATAATGTTCTTGCATTCCCTGGTATTTTCAGAGGGGCATTGGATGTGAATGCGACGCATATCAATGAAGAGATGAAACAAGCAGCCGTTTTTGCGATTGCTGAACTTATTTCTGAATCAGAATTAACGAGAGATTACGTCATTCCAGCACCATTCGATACAAGAGTAGCACCAGCTGTTGCTGCTGCGGTAGCAAAAACAGCGATGGAACTGGTGTTGCCCGTAAGGAAGCTGATCCAGAAGAGGTTGCTTCACGAACAAGAAAAATGGCTATGATCGAGGAATAAGAAGATAAGGAGCGATCGTCTCTTTGGACGATCGTTTTTCCCTATTATTTCCTATTGGAGAAAGCCGCCTTTAGTGTGGTACGAGAGGTGAATAAGGTGTTCAAAGACTTATTTTCAAAGAAAAGAAAGTATGCAACGATCCCTTCTGAACGTACACAACCGACGAAGATGAACGACGGTGTGATGACGAAATGTCCAACGTGTAAAACGATTATGTATTCAAGGGAATTAAAGAAGCATGATTATGTTTGTACGAAGTGTGATCATCATTTCCGGTTGACTGCAAGAGACCGAATTAATAGCGTAATCGATGTCGGCTCATTTGAAGAGCTTGATGTAAGCCTTCTGTCAGGGAATCCACTTGATTTCCCCGACTACGAAGAAAAGTTAGCGAGTGATCAACAAAAGACAGGCTTGAATGAAGCGATCATTACAGGACGTGGCAGATGGAAGGCTTGCCGGTCGTGATCGGTGTCATGGATCCACGTTTTCGTATGGCGAGCATGGGGACAGTCGTTGGCGAGAAAATTAAGCGTGCAATTGAGACAGCACTAGAGGATCGGGTGCCATTCATTATGTTTAGTGCCTCCGGTGGTGCAAGAATGCAAGAAGGGTTCTTAGTCTCATGCAGATGGCTAAAACATCTGTTGCTTTGCAAAGACTTCACGAAGAACAGTTGCCGTTTATCTCAATCATGACACACCCTACAACAGGTGGTGTTTCCGCAAGCTTTGCGTCGCTTGGTGATTACAATTTTGCAGAACCACGAGCGTTAATTGGATTTGCAGGTAGAAGAATTATTGAGCAGACGATTCGTGAAGACTTACCTGAAGATTTTCAGACTGCAGAGTTTCTACTTGAACACGGTCAACTCGACAAAGTCATCCATCGCTCTGAGATGAAATCAACACTAACAACGATCTTGAAGATGCATCAAGCTTCGCATCAACGAGGAGGCGAGCTTTCGTCATGACCCATAAGTTACCATTCGAAAAGCCTGTTGTAGAACTCCAAAATAAAATAGATGAATTGAAAAACTTCACGCAAGACAAAGATATTAATCTTGAAGAAGAAATCGCTCATCTTGAGGGACGTTTACAACAAGTTGAATCTCAAATCTATGATAATTTAAAGCCTTGGGAGCGCGTGCAAATCGCAAGACACGCCGAGCGACCAACAACGTTGGACTACATTGAGCATTTATTCACCGATTTCATTGAACTTCATGGTGATCGTTATTATGGAGACGATGATGCAATTGTCGGTGGAGTTGCGTTTTATAAAGGGCAACCGGTCACGGTTATTGGTCACCAACGTGGACGGAATACGAAAGAGAATATTCAACGGAACTTCGGGATGCCGCATCCAGAAGGGTATCGTAAAGCGTTACGCTTGATGCATCAAGCAAATAAGTTTAATCGCCCAATTATTACGCTCATTGATACAAAAGGTGCATTCCCTGGTAAAGCGGCAGAAGAACGCGGACAAAGTGAAGCAATTGCGCGCAACTTGTTAGAAATGGCAAGCTTTACTGTGCCGTCAATTGGTATTGTCATCGGTGAAGGAGGAAGTGGTGGAGCATTGGCTCTTGGCGTAGTGAATCGCATGTTTATGCTTGAGAACTCCACATACTCTGTAATTTCACCAGAAGGCGCAGCCGCAATTCTCTGGAAAGATGCAACGCAGGCTCAGCGTGCAGCGGAGACGATGAAAATTACGGCACCTGATTTGTATGAATTAGGTGTTATTGAAGGCGTGATTCGTGAAGTTCGAGGCGGGGCACATCATAATGTGAAGCAACAAGCTGAGTATATTGACTCGGTTTTAAAGCAACAAATGGACGAATTAACGCAACTATCCAAAGAAGAGATAAGAAACCAACGCTACGAAAAGTTCAGTAAAATTGGTATGTAAGACATGCAGGTTAAAGGGTAGGAGTGATCAACATGAAGCGAATCGGAGTACTTACGAGCGGTGGAGATTCCCCGGGGATGAATGCCGCGATCCGAGCAGTTGTACGTAAGGCGATCTATCACGACGTTGAGGTTTTCGGGATTTACTACGGCTATTCGGGACTCATTAACAACCATATAGAGAAAATGGAAGTTGGCGACGTTGGCGACATCATTCACCGTGGGGGAACGATGCTCTATACAGCGCGCTGTGAAGAGTTTAAAACAAAAGAAGGTCAACAACAAGCCATTGAAAACCTCAACAAAGCGGGCATTGAAGGCTCGTTGTCGTAGGTGGGGATGGTTCATTCCGCGGCGCGGAAGCATTGACGTCACTCGGGTACCAACAATCGGTGTTCCGGGAACGATTGATAACGATGTACCAGGTACCGATTTTACGATTGGTTTTGACACTGCATTAAACACTGTCATTAATGCCATTGACAAAATCCGAGATACAGCTACTTCTCATGAACGAACGTATGTCATTGAAGTAATGGGTAGAGATGCAGGCGATCTAGCGCTCTGGTCTGGTCTTGCTGATGGAGCCGAAACGATCATGATCCCAGAGCAACCTCAAGAGACTGAGGACATCGTTGAACGTTTATTAAGAGGCCATCGCAGAGGGAAGAAGCATAGTATTATCATCGTTGCAGAAGGTGTCGGTAGCGGTGTGGATGTCGCTCGGGAAATTCAAGATGAAACAGGACTTGAGACGAGAGTGACAGTCCTTGGCCATATTCAAAGAGGGGGTTCTCCTACGGCCTTTGACCGTGTGTTGGCAAGTCGACTTGCATCAAGAGCTGTTGAACTTCTATTGGAAGGCGAATCAGGTAAGATGGTAGGGCTCGTAAACAATCAAGTCGTCCATAAGCCGATTCAAACAGCGCTTGAAGAAAAACACAAGATAGATCAAAACATGTACAAGCTCTCTCAAGAGCTGTCCATTTAGTCAACACAAGGAGGAATCTTTCGATGAGAAAAACTAAAATAGTCGCGACGATCGGACCTGCATCTGAAGAAAAAGACATGCTTAAACGCCTGATTTCAGCAGGTATGAACGTGGCACGTCTAAATTTCTCGCACGGGTCACATGAAGAACATCGCAGTCGTATTAAAACGATTCGAGAAGCAGCGGCAGAACTTGAAACGACCGTCTCGATTCTGTTAGATACGAAAGGTCCAGAAATTCGCACGTATACAATGGAAAATGACGCAATTACACTTGAAAAAGGTCAGCCACTCATCGTAACTGGTGAAGAAGTGGTCGGTACGACGGATCGAATCGGTGTAACGTATCAGAATTTGTCAGAAGACCTTTCAGTTGGTAATACAATTTTGTTAGATGACGGTCTTATTGGGCTTCATGTTGATCGTATTGAAGGCAAAGACGTCGTTACAACCGTAATGAACAATGGTGTGTTAAAGAACAAAAAGGGAGTTAACCTTCCGAAAGTAAAAGTAAATCTACCAGGCATGACAGACAAAGATGCAGCCGATATTCGTTTTGGAATTGAAGAAGAAGTTGATTTTATTGCAGCTTCATTCGTTCGTCGTGCTTCAGATGTTCTCGAAATTCGCGAGCTTTTGGAAGCGCATGGCGCAGGTGATACGTATATTATCCCGAAGATCGAAAACGAAGAAGGTGTCGAGAATATCGCAGAAATTCTCGAAGTGTCTGACGGGCTTATGGTCGCACGAGGGGACTTAGGTGTAGAAATTCCACCTGAAGAAGTTCCACTCGTTCAAAAGAAACTCATTCAACGTTGTAATGATCTTGCTAAACCGGTCATTACTGCAACGCAAATGTTAGATAGCATGCAGCGTAACCCTAGACCTACTCGTGCAGAAGCTAGTGACGTTGCCAATGCGATTTTTGATGGTACAGATGCGATTATGCTTTCAGGTGAAACAGCAGCAGGTGACTATCCGTTTGAAGCTGTTGAGACGATGAGTAACATTGCAAAGCGTGCTGAATCTGCACTAGATTTTGATCGTTTGCTTAACATCCGTACAGAAGAAAGCCAGACGACGATTACGAATTCGATCAGTCAAGCAGTAGCTAGAACAGCGCTAACGTTAAATACACCTGCGATTTTGACGGCTACAGAAAGTGGCTATACAGCTAGACTCGTATCAAAATATCGTCCGAAAGCGACCATTGTTGCCGTGACGAGTAACATTCGCGCGCAACGACGTTTAACTCTCGTTTGGGGAGTTCACCCGTTACTTGGGAACACTGTAGAGACGACAGATGAAATGTTCGATGAAACGGTTAGTGCTGCGCTCAAGAGTAATCAAGTCAAGCACGGCGATCTTGTCGTTATAACAGCAGGGGTACCGGTCGGTGAGATTGGTACAACGAACATGATGAAAGTCCATGTGATCGGTGAAGTCGCAGCGAAAGGTCAAGGAATTGGTCGCACAACTGCAAGTGGTAAAGCGGTCGTTGTGAAAGATGCTGCAGAAGCAAATGCTAGGATGGAAGAAGGCAACATCCTGATTACGACAGGAACAGACAAAGAGATGATGCCTGCATTTGAAAAAGCAGCGGCTGTCATCACCGAAGAAGGTGGCTTAACATGTCATGCTGCAGTGGTAGGAATTTCACTTAGCGTTCCAGTCATTGTCGGTGTTCATGATGCGGTTAAGATCTTTAAAGATGGTGAAGAACTAACCGTTGACAGTTCAAGAGGCGACATATATAAAGGTCACGCTCGAGTATTGTAATTGATGGAAGGGGTTGGGAGTGATTATGGCACGATTCCTGCTTGTCGGTTTGCTACTCGTACCAATTATAGAGATCGCTGGAATTTGGCTTGTTGGTCGCTGGCTCGGATTCTGGCCAACTCTCGGTTTAATGTTAGCAACGAGTTTAATCGGCTTATGGATGGCTAGACGAGAAGGAAGACAAGCTTGGCAAGTATTTAACCTGCAGCTGAACAATCATGAAGTTCCGACAAGTTCAGCAATCGACGGGGTTTGTATCTTACTCGCAGGGTTGTTGTTATTAGCTCCAGGGTTTTTGACGGACCTTATAGGATTTATTCTACTCATCCCGTTTTCAAGAGCTTACATTAAAGGGTTCTTACGACATTTTTTTTCAAAAAATGGTTGCGAGTGGCCGATTCATCGTTATACGAAGATAAAGTTCCCCTCTTAGATGGTGTTCTAAGAGGGGTGTTTTTTCTGGTAATTTTTAAAAGAATCATGTATACGTAAAAGGGAAAGTCTTGATTTCATAAGGGTTTTCCAGCAATCTTTCATTGTATACAAAAAAACATTGGAAAAAAAGATTTGTGCGTTTTCGTTCACAAAAAGACGAATCACGTTTATAATAGAGGATGTTGAAAAAACCGGAGAAATCACGACCACCATAGTAACATACGGTAAGAACTGTCTAATAATGTCAAATTGGACGAGGGAACAATTGAATACAATATAGTAGGATGATCGTGTTCACTTCACGTTGATCTTGTAGAAATTATGGTGCGCGCGACGGTTTTATCTGGTAACAGCAGTCATACGTTTTTCGTTTCTGCATGATGGAAAACGCATAATGTGGACAAGGTTAAGACAAGTTATCCTTGTTATTTATGAAGAATCGGATTCTTGTTACAAAGGGGAGAGATTGTAATGAGTCAAACAAGAGGTTTAGAAGGAGTCGTTGCGACGACTTCAAGTGTTAGCTCGATTATTGATGATGTGTTAACGTATCAAGGTTACCATATTGATGATTTAGCAGAACAATCTTCGTTTGAAGAGGTCGTGTACCTATTATGGAATGGCAAATTACCGACGAAGCAAGAGCTAGACGCTTTTTCTAAAGAGTTATTTGCAAACATGCAAGTTCCAGACGAGATTTTCAATTACATGAAAGCGTATCCGATTGCTGATGTACATCCAATGGCGGCGCTACGCACAGCAATTTCGCAGCTTGGTCTATACGACAAAGATGCAGACAAGAATGACGTGGAAACAGCAAAGAAATCAGCAATTAAACTTCAAGCAAAAGTTGCAACAGTGGTGACTGGTTTTGCGCGTATTCGTAACGGCAAAGAGCCTGTTCAACCTAAAGAAGGTTTAAGTTTTGCTGCGAACTTCTTGTACATGTTAAACGGTGAAGAGCCTAATGAGGTTGCAGAAGATGCATTTAATAAAGCACTCGTATTGCATGCAGACCATGAGCTAAATGCTTCGACATTTACTGCACGTGTTTGTGTCGCTACGTTATCAGATATTTATTCTGGTATTACAGCGGCGATTGGTGCTTTAAAGGGACCATTGCACGGTGGAGCGAACGAACGTGTTATGCAAATGCTCAGTGAGATTGAACAACCTGAAAACGTAGACAGCTATGTTCAAGGCATGTTCGACAAAAAAGAAAAAATCATGGGATTCGGACACCGCGTATACAAAAACGGTGATCCACGTGCGAAACACCTTCGCGAAATGTCGAAAAAACTCGGTGGCATTACGGGTGAAGACAAGTGGTATGAGATGAGCCTTCAAATTGAGAAGATCGTAACAGAAGAGAAAGGACTTCTTCCGAATGTCGATTTCTACTCTGCATCGATGTATCATAGTTTAGGCATTGATCATGACTTATTTACGCCAATCTTCGCGGTTAGCCGTGTTTCTGGTTGGAACGCACACATCCTAGAGCAATATAGCGATAATCGTTTAATCCGTCCGCGTGCAGAGTACGTAGGTCCAGGAAAGCAACAATACGTTTCGATTGAGAATCGCTAATCCATCATTTTTTTACAGGAGGTTTTTACTATGGCTGAAAAAAATTACAGTAAACAACGGTGTACTAAACGTACCTAACAACCCAGTTATTCCATATATCGAAGGTGACGGAATCGGTCCTGACATTTGGGCTGCAGCTTCCCGCGTTCTTGATGCAGCAGTTGAAAAAGCATACAACGGCGAAAAGAAAATCGATTGGAAAGAAATCCTTGTCGGTGGAAAAGCACACGACAAAACAGGTGAATGGTTACCAGAAGATTCCCTTGACGCAATTCGTGAATACTTGATTGCAATTAAAGGACCACTTACAACACCAATCGGTGGCGGAATTCGTTCATTGAACGTTGCCCTTCGTCAAAAGCTTGACCTTTACACGTGTCTTCGTCCAGTACGTCACTTTACTGGGGTACCATCACCAGTTAAGCGTCCTGAAGATGTAGACATGGTGATCTTCCGTGAAAACACTGAAGACATCTATGCTGGTATTGAGTTCCAAGAAGGAACTGCTGATGCGAAGAAAGTGATCGACTTTATTCGTAACGAAATGGGATCTGAAAACATTCGTTTCCCTGAAACATCTGGTATTGGTATTAAGCCAGTATCTAAAGAAGGTACAGAGCGAATCGTTCGTTCAGCAATTGAATATGCACTCGCTGAAGGTCGTAAGAGCCTAACACTCGTTCATAAAGGAAACATCATGAAGTTTACTGAAGGTGCCTTTAAGTCTTGGGGTTATGATCTTGCTGAGCGTGAATTCGGAGACAAAGTCTTCACGTGGAACCAATACGATGCAATCGTTGAAAAAGAAGGTAAAGATGCTGCGAACAAAGCGCAAGACGAAGCTGAAGCAGCTGGTAAGATTATCGTTAAAGATTCGATCGCTGATATCTTCTTACAACAAATCCTTACTCGTCCAAAAGAGTTTGACGTTGTCGCTACAATGAACCTTAACGGTGACTACATCTCTGATGCTCTTGCAGCACAAGTTGGTGGAATCGGTATTGCACCAGGTGCAAACATTAACTATGCGACTGGACACGCGATCTTTGAAGCAACTCACGGAACTGCACCGAAATATGCAGGACTTGATAAAGTAAACCCATCATCTGTTATCCTTTCTGGTGAGCTTATGTTACGTCACTTAGGTTGGTTCGAAGCAGCTGAACTTGTTCTTCAATCAATGGACAAGACAATTGGAAGCAAAGTAGTGACTTATGACTTCGCTCGTCTTATGGACAACGCAAAAGAAGTGAAGTGCTCTGAGTTTGCTGATGAACTTATCAAAAACATGTAATTGATTTTGTTAGGAGGGCTAGGCTATGGCAATCACGCGCAGAAAAGTCTCCGTTATTGGTGGTGGGTTCACAGGTGCTACGACAGCACTGATGGTCGCACAAAAGGAACTTGCAGATGTTGTACTCGTCGACATTCCTGACCAAGAAGGACCTGTGCAAGGGAAAGCTTTAGATATGTTAGAAGCAACTCCTGTACAAGGTGTAGACGTAAATGTTGTTGGTACGTCAGATTATGCTTTAACGAAAGACTCGGATGTCGTTATTATTACGGCTGGAATTGCAAGGAAGCCAGGAATGAGTAGAGACGATCTTGTTAATACCAATGCGAATATCATGAAGTCTGTGACAGAGCAAGTGGTAAAGTATTCACCGAATACGCACATCATCGTTTTGACGAATCCTGCGGATGCAATGACGTATGCTGTTTATAAATCGTCAGGGTTACCGAAGAATCGTGTTATTGGCCAATCAGGTGTACTTGATACGTCACGTTTTCGTACCTTTATCGCACAAGAACTTGAGCTTTCTGTAGAAGATGTACAAGGTTTTGTACTTGGCGGTCATGGTGATGACATGGTGCCACTTATTCGATACTCAAGTGTCGGGGGCGTGCCATTAACGAAGTTGTTATCACAAGATCGCATTGATGCCATCGTTGAGCGTACACGAAAAGGCGGTGGGGAGATCGTTTCTTTACTTGGAAATGGTAGTGCATACTACGCCCCAGCCGCTTCGCTTACGCAAATGGTAGAAGCCATCATAAAAGACAAAAAAAACGCTTATTACCTGCAATTGCCTATCTCGAAGGTGAGTACGGCTATGAAGGTGTTTATGTCGGTGTTCCGACAGTGCTTGGTGGAAATGGCATTGAAAAAATCATTGAACTTGATCTTACAGATGAAGAACGTGATCAATTTGCTACTTCTGTCACTTCTGTTCAGAGCGTTATGAATGCACTTCCTGATGAATTCTAAATGAAAAACCAGCCAAATTTGGCTGGTTTTTTTCTATAGTTGTACATGAGCTTTGGGTGTGATATGATGAACGCGTAGTTGATGTAGACAAGACACATTTCTGTGGTTAATACTTAGAAATTCAGACAAGTTCTGAAGGAGGAAACATCATGAGCCCTTTAAATATCGGTGTTCCAAGCTTAATTCTTATTCTCTTGCTTGCTTTACTCATTTTCGGACCGAAGAAGCTTCCAGAGATTGGTGGCGCATTTGGTAAGACACTAACAGAGTTCAAGAAATCCACAAGCAACATGATGGATGATGATTCGGATAAGAAGGACGTTATTGAGCAACCGTCAACAACTGAGACAAATAAACAAGCATAACATTGATAAGAGGGAAGACTAACACCGGATGTGTTGGTCTTTTTCTGTGTTTTCTTTGCGATGGTTGTAAAGAATATGTAAAGGTATTAGAGAGAAGCTTGTGAAGGTTATGTTGTTCGATTACGATTAAGATAGAGTGGACAGTTTGATTATAAGAATTAAAGGGGTTATTCGATGGGCTTAAAAATGCTAGTTGTTGACGATGAAGCGTCAATTGTGACATTACTTACTTACAATTTAGAGCAGTCAGGTTATGTTGTAGAAAGTGCTACAGACGGAGAACAAGCGTTAGAACTTGGTTTGAACAATGATTACGACATGATTATTCTAGATTTAATGTTGCCTGTTTACGATGGTTTAGAAGTTTGTCGAAAGCTTCGAGAGCGTGGAATCACGACCCCAATCGTTATGCTAACTGCAAAAGATGAAGAGTTTGATAAAGTGCTCGGTTTAGAGCTTGGCGCAGATGATTACTTAACGAAGCCTTTTAGTCCAAGAGAATTAATTGCTCGAGTCAGAGCGATTTTAAGAAGAGTAGAACAAGCTGGAAAAGTAGATGAAGAAGAAGAAAACGAGAAGGTGCATGTGAGCCTTGGAGACTTAACGATCTATCCTGATTACCACGAGGCATACCTTCAAGAAGAAGCACTTGAATTGACACCGAAAGAATTTGAATTGTTATTATATCTGGTTAACCACAAAGGAAGAGTGCTGACGAGGGATCAATTGCTTAAAGCCATTTGGAACTATGAGTTTGTTGGTGATACGCGAATTGTTGATGTGCACATTAGCCACTTAAGAGAGAAGATTGAGCCGAACACGAAAAAGCCGACGTACATAAAGACCGTACGGGGTCTAGGGTATAAGATGGAGAACCCAGCTCTACGATGAATACATTTAGAACACGGCTTATGTTTGCTCTTAGTCTGATCATTCTTGTCGTTCTCAGTGCACTTGGACTTCTCGTTGGCTCACTAGTGAACGACATTAATATGGAGCAAACGATTGAACGAATCCAAAATGAAACGTCTCTTATGGTTTCACAAATCAATGAGTTATCAGATTCAGTTTCAATTGTACAATATGTTGATCAAGTTAGTGGTGAGTTGAATTTACGAGTAACGGTTATTGATGAGACCGGATCTGTACTCGCTGAAAGTAATAGTGAACAAGTATCAGAACAAGACGATAATTATTTATCGCGAGAAGAGATCGTTCACGCTGAAGATTTTACTCATTCAGCGGTAAGAATAAGTGAAACGTTAAATGAAGAAATGCTCTATTACGCACTTCCTTTAACTGGAGAATTAGAAGGGTACGTTCGAACTTCCTTAAATATTGACCATTTGCGTGAAGCGTCAATGCAATTATGGTTGTTTTTAGGACTAAGTTTCACAGCAGCAATGATTATCATTATGATACTCGTCTACCGAGTGTCACAACAATTGACGCGTCCAATCTATGAATTAACTGAAATGTCTAGGCAACTAGCGAGAGGGAATTACAAAGCCCGCGCTTATGATGACACGAGTGATGAGCTTGGTCAGCTTGCCCGCTCGGTAAACGTCCTTGCCTACAACTTAGATAAAATGACTCGCCGCTACAAACGCCAGCAAGATCGACTTGAAGCGCTCATTGATCATATGGGTAGTGGCCTCGTTTTCATTAATGGTCACGGACAAATTAACTTAACGAATAAAATGGGAATGGCCATTTATAAAGACCAAAAAGACCATGAAGGGCTATATTATGAGAAGATTGCTGAGCCTACGCTTGTAGCCTTCATTCAAGATGTATTTATGAGTGAAGAGCATCAACGTTCGCAAATAAGCTTTACTCAACGAAGTCCTCAGCAATATTACGAAGTGTATGGAACGCCAATTACGAATAGCCATGGTGAACTGCAAGGCGTTGTGATCGTATTGCATGACATAACGAATCTAAAGCGGCTTGAACAAGCGCGAAAAGACTTTGTGGCAAACGTTTCTCATGAGCTAAAAACACCCGTCACATCCTTAAAAGGGTTTGCCGAAACACTGTTGGATGGTTCTCATGAGGAGGAAGCAATCCGGCTTCAGTTTTTGCATATTATTGAGAAAGAAAGTAGTCGATTGCAAGAATTAATTGAAGATCTCTTAGAACTCTCTCGAATCGAGCACCACAGCTTCGAATTAAACGTGATGCCTCTTGAACTTAGTGAAGTGACGAATGAAGTTGTACATTTACTAGAAGAGAAGGCGAATGATAAGGAGATTACCATTCACGTGTCCTCTGAAGGATCAACGATGATGGATGGCGACATTGCTCGTATTAAGCAAGTGCTCATTAATCTGATTACGAATGCGATTGTGTATACGCAACAAGGCGGAGAGGTTTGTGTTAAGACGATTGAGCAATCAGAGGAAGTAGCGATTGTCGTTGAAGATAACGGAATTGGCATTGATGAAGAATCGTTACCGCGAATCTTTGAACGTTTCTATCGTGTTGATCGCGCGAGAAGTCGCAATTCAGGTGGAACAGGACTTGGACTTGCCATCGTCAAACACCTAGTTGAAGCGCAACACGGAAGAATTGACGTGAATAGCATAGTTGGTAAAGGAACGAGCTTTACCATCACACTTCCAAAAAAACCAAATTAAAAAAAGGGAAAAAGATCACTCTGATCTTTTTCCCTTTTCTTTCACTTCAATGGTCTCGCCTCCATCAAACGTGATAGCAACGTCCCAATGTGTGACGTCAGAAACATCGATGCCTAAAGCGTTTGCTAGTCGAAGCTGAACATCTTCCTTAGTAGCACCAGGGTAAATGCCTAAGTGAAAGACGAAGCGTTCTGTAGATTGCTTGTTTTTGTCGTTATCTGTTTCTTGACAGCTATATTGCTCTTGAAACGCATCGTAGCAAATTTCATAGCCTTCTGTATCCGTGACAATTTTAGCTTGAAATTCGATAATGCTTGGGGTCGCATAGACGTCTTGTGAAAGTGGGAATAATAGTAACAGTAAGATGAAGCTCATAATCATTGGTTTCATATGAGTACCGTTCACAATACTCATAAAAACTATACAGGCGAACGAGAAGAATCATCGGATAAGGTATGATAAACTAGGTGTATTGATCGGTACGAAAGGGGTTTCCAAGTGAATAAAAAAATTAGTATTAGTCGATGGAAACAGTATTGCATACCGCGCATTTTTTTGCTTTGCCGTTACTTACTAACGACCAAGGTGTTTACACGAATGCGGTGTATGGATTTACGAATATGTTAATGAAGATTCTAGAAGACCAAGAACCTAGCCATATTTTAATTGCTTTTGATGCAGGTAAGACGACATTTCGTCATGAGCAATTTGAAAGCTATAAAAGCGATCGTGAAAAAAACACCACCTGAGCTTTCAGAGCAAATGCCAATAATAAAAGAGGTATTGCAAGCCTTTCAAATTAAAGAAACACGCATTGATTTGTATGAAGCGGATGATATTATCGGGACGCTTTCAAAGCGAGGAGAAGATGAAGGCTTTGACGTTCGAATCTATACAGGAGATAAAGACTTACTTCAACTCGTAAGTGAGCGCACGCACGTTGCCATTACGAAAAAAGGGATTACAAATGTCGAATGGTTTGATGAGGCGCATATGGAAGAGGTTTATGGAATCCCAGCTTCTCATATCCCTGACATGAAAGGTCTTGCTGGGGATTCTTCAGATAACATCCCAGGTATTCCTAAAGTTGGCGAGAAGACAGCACTTAAGCTACTTAAAGAATTTGGAAACATTGAAGATGTTCTCAATTCATCAGAGCAAGTGTCTGGACCGAAGTTACGTGAACGTTTAAAGGAATTCCGAGATCAAGCATTGATGAGCAAGGAGTTAGCGGTTATTCACCGTGAATCACCGGTAGAAGAGTCGTTGTCAGACCTTGAATACACGGGTTACGAAACGAATGATGTACGTAAGCTTTTCACAGAGTACGGATTTAATTCTCTAATGAAACACATTGGTGTTGACGATGAAGAACAAATAGAGGCCAAAGAACAGGCGTTAGAAGAATTCACTTTCCACCACGAACAAGAAATTACAGAAGACATGTTGCAATCTCCCGCAGCCCTTGTCGTTGAATCACCAACTGAAAACTATCACCATGCTGAAATTTGGGGGCTAGGCATTGTGAATGAAAACGGTTCGTATACCGTTCCAATGGACGTTGCCTTACAATCTGACGATTTCAAAGCTTGGTTAGCCGATGAGACGAAAGAAAAATATGTGTTTGACGGTAAGAAACTCACAGTCATGTTAGGCTGGAAAGGTTTTGACGTGCGAGGCATTGTGTTTGATACTTTGATCGCTTCTTACTTAATTGACCCGTCATTATCGAGCCATGATCTTGCAAACATTGCGGAGCGTAGAGAAATGACGAGTGTGTTGCTTGATGAAGAAGTATATGGGAAAGGGGCAAAGCAGCAAAAGCCAGAGGCGGATGCCCTTAATGATCACATCGCTAGAAAGACAGCTACGATTTGGAAATTACAACCGATATTAAAAGAAGAGTTAACGACAAACGACCAATGGCAACTGTTTGAAACGTTAGAGTTACCGTTAGCTCTCGTGCTTTCAGAAATGGAACTCGAAGGTGTAAAGGTAGACCAAGAACAATTAAAGCAAATGGGCGTGGAATTGGACGAGCGTTTAAATCAGCTGGAGCACGATATTCACGAGCTTGCAGGTGAGGATTTTAACATTAATTCTCCAAAGCAGTTAGGACCGATTTTGTTTGAAAAACTGGGCTTACCGGTTATTAAGAAGACAAAAACAGGGTATTCAACAGCAGCTGATGTTTTAGAGAAGTTAGAAGGCGAACATGACATCATTCCGAATTTGCTTCATTACCGCCAAATCTCGAACTACGCTCCACATACGTGGAAGGTTTGTTAAAAGTTATTCACGGAAAGAGCAATAAGATTCATACGCGGTTTAACCAAGCTTTAACACAAACAGGGAGGTTAAGTTCTCAAGATCCGAACTTACAAAACATCCCCATTCGACTTGAAGAAGGACGTAAAATCCGTAAAGTGTTCGTATCAAGTGAAGAGAACTGGTATATTCTTGCTGCTGACTACTCACAAATCGAACTTCGTGTGTTAGCGCACATGTCTGGCGACGAAAAATTAATGGAAGCCTTCCATGAAGGACAAGACGTTCATACGAAAACAGCGATGGATGTTTTTGATGTCTCAAAGGATGACGTTACCGACACGATGCGTCGCAATGCAAAAGCTGTGAACTTCGGGATCGTTTACGGGATTAGTGACTATGGATTGTCGCAAAACCTCGGTATTACGAGAAAAGAAGCACAATCATTCATCGATAAATACTTCGAAACGTATCCGAACGTGAAACGATATATGGACGAATCGATTGCGTATGCAAAAGAGTACGGTTACGTAACGACGTTGTTAAAACGCCGTCGCTATTTGCATGATATTAACAACCGCAACTTTAATTTGCGTAGCTTCGCAGAGCGGACTGCAATGAACACACCGATTCAAGGTACAGCCGCTGATATTATAAAAAAAAGCGATGGTTGATGTCGCGAACACGCTTAAGGATCAATCATTAAAAAGTCGCTTGCTTCTACAAGTACACGATGAATTGATCTTTGAAGTACCAGAGTCAGAGCTCGAAACGATGAAGCAGCTCGTTAGTGATTTGATGAGCCAGACGATCTCGTTAGATGTGCCGCTTGTCGTTGATGTAGAATTCGGAAAGACATGGTACGAAGCGAAGTAAGGAGAAACGAGAATGCCGGAATTACCAGAAGTTGAGACGGTACGCAAAACTCTCTCATCGTTAGTTGTTGGTAAGACGATTGCTGATATTGAAATCGGCTGGCCTAAGATGATTAAAGAGCCAGACGATGTGAGCGTATTTCGTGATCAAGTGATCGGTCAAACGATCGTAGACATTGAACGAACAGGGAAGTTTTTACGGTTTATTTTGACGGACTACGTTCTCGTTTCCCATTTACGGATGGAAGGCAAGTACAACACGTCAAATGATGAAGTTGATAAACATACGCATGTGCGGTTTTTCTTTACAGATGAAACCGAGCTTCGTTATCGGGATGTGCGTAAGTTCGGTACGATGCATCTCTTCGTAAAAGGAACAGAATTTGACCGAGCACCGCTGAATAAAGTAGGACCAGAGCCATTTAATGAGCGCTATACGGTGTCTTATTTGCAAGAGAGGTTCCAAAGAACGACTCGCTCCATTAAGGCTGTTTTACTCGACCAAGCGATTGTTGCGGGGCTTGGAAACATCTATGTCGATGAAGCACTACATCGCGCAGGGATTTTGCCTGGACGAGTGGCGAACACGTTGCGAATAGACGAAATCCAACGATTACACAAAGAAACGATTCAGACGTTAGAGGAAGCCATTGCATCAGGAGGCTCTTCGATCCGTTCCTACTTAAATGGAAATGGTGAGATGGGTTATTTCCAGCAGAAGCTTTTCGTATACGGGAGAAAGAACGAGCCGTGTAAAACGTGTGAAGGAACCATTATTCGATCAGTCGTTGCAGGACGGGGCACGCACTATTGCCCCGACTGTCAATCGTAATTGAAAAATGCCCCCTTCCCTCATGTACATAGGATAAGCGTATTTCATAGGCTATCGTATTGAGTGAGTATGAGGGGGCTTTTTTTTATGGAATCGTGGATTGCAGTTTTAATTCTTGCATTTGCGGTTAGTGTAGACGGATTGGGCGTAGGAATGACGTACGGTATGCGAAAAATGCAAATTAATTGGTTGCCTCTGTTAATCATCGGCACTTTTTCATTTACAGCGGTTTTGCTGTCAGGGTTTGCAGCAACCTTTGTGTTTCAATATTTACCGAATGCATTTGCGGATTACTTAGGAGGAAGCATTCTAATCCTCATCGGAGTTTATGCGATTGTGCAAGCGTATCACCATTCAAAAACGAAGCCAGAAGAAGTTAAACCAATAACCAAAGTCGATCAAGTAAAAGAGAAAGTCGTCAAATTCGAAATCAAAAAAATTAGGATTGGTCATCCAAATCCTCAAAAAACCGACGGCAGCGGACGTCGATAATTCAGGGACAATTAGTGTAAAAGAAGCAGTCTTACTAGGCGTTGCATTATCACTCGATGCTTTTGGTGCCGGATTTGGGGCGAGCATGCTCGGGTACTCGGTCGTTTGGTTTGCCTTAATCGTATCCATCATGTGTGTCACGTTTTTAGTAATCGGCAAAAAAAGGTGGATACAAACTGTCGAATGTGCGCTTTTGTGAACCATTAGTGTTTTTGCCAGGATTATTGCTTATGTGTATCGGTATATACAATTTTTTTATAAGGAGTTTTTATTATGATCATCGGGTTAACTGGTGGCATCGCTAGTGGTAAAAGTCTCGTGGCGGACCTTCTAAAGCAGGAAGGTTTGCCTGTCATTGATGCAGATCAAATTGCAAAGGAAATCGTTGAGCCTCACGAAGAAGCTTATCGTGACATACTATTTCATTTTGGACGAGAGGTATTCCATGAAGACGGCACACTTCACCGAAAAGCACTCGGAAAGGTCATTTTTAATGATCCTAAGCAACGTGAAACATTGAATAACATCATGCATCCGCGAATTCGTGAACGATCGAAGTTAAAGCAGCAACAGTATGAGAATGAAGGGTATACAACGATTGTGTACGATATTCCCCTGTTAATTGAAGGCGGAAAAATGGATCAATACGATCAAGTGTTGCTCGTGTACGTTGATGAGGACGTACAGTTGCAACGACTTATGGAGCGGGATCAAAGTACAGAAGAAGAAGCTAAGTCACGAATGAACTCTCAAATGCCACTACGTGAAAAACGGCAATATGCAGACGAAATCATTAATAATAATGGCTCAATTGAGGAAACTACAAGACAAGTACGAAAAACATTAAAAAAATGGGGAATATAAATAGAATTGATTTCCAATAAAGAAAAACATCGTACAAGTTATCGTTATATGATATACTATTGAAGAAAATAGTGATGATTAGTGTATCATAATTAGGAGGCATCAAGATGAAAGCGAAAGTAGCGATCAATGGATTTGGAAGAATAGGGAGAATGGCTTTTCGACGTGCATTCTTCAATGAAAATATTGAAATCGTTGCAGTAAACGCAACCCACCCTCCAAAAACGCTTGCGCATTTGCTAAAGTATGACAGTACTCATGGAACGTTTGACGTCGCTGTAGACACAACAGATGATGCGTTAATCGTTGATGGCAAAGAAATCAAACTACTTCAAAACCGTGACCCGAAGCAGTTACCTTGGGCAGAGCTCGGTGTTGATATTGTTATTGAAGCAACAGGCAAGTTCGTTACAAAAGAAGGCGCTGGGAAACACATTGAAGCTGGGGCGAAGAAAGTCGTGATTACCGCTCCTGCGAAAGAAGAAGACATTACAATTGTTATGGGCGTGAATGACGAAGAGTATGACCACGATAATCACCACGTCATTTCAAATGCTTCATGTACGACAAACTGTTTAGCACCTGTTGTGAAAACGCTTGATGATGTTTTTGGAATTCAAAGCGGTATGATGACAACGGTTCATGCTTACACAAACGATCAGAAGAATATCGATAATCCACATAAAGATTTGCGTAGGGCGAGAAGTTGTGGACAATCAATTATTCCGACGACAACGGGAGCAGCTCGTGCGATTTCCCTCGTATTGCCTCATTTAGACGGGAAATTAAACGGCATGGCACTGCGAATTCCTACACCGAACGTTTCACTTGTAGACCTCGTTTGTGAACTTCAAAGTGACGTAACGGCTGAACAGGTGAACGAAGTGTTTAAGTCTGCAGAAGAGAAAGAAATGAAAGGCATTTTAGGCGTTTCGGATGAGCCTCTCGTTTCAATTGATTTTAATGGCGACGACCGTTCTAGCATTGTTGATAGCATGTCTACTATGGTCATGAACAAGCGTCAAGTGAAAGTAATTGCTTGGTACGATAATGAGTGGGGTTATGCTTGTCGTGTCGTTGACCTTGTTGATTTAATTGCTCAGAAAATTACACAACAATCAGTTGCAAATTCTTAATTCATTTTCAGCTGAACTTTTATGACTGATCCATGTCGTTAATGGATCAGTTTTTTTACATTTGTCGTCTAAATTGATTAGGATTGGATGAGTAATTCTAGACATGTTATGATAGACTCAATTAGTTGTTATTCTACCTTGTTAAGGAGTGGGGCCGATGCGTTGTCCGGTCTGTCATTCCAACGGGACTCGCGTACTCGACTCAAGGCCACACAATGAGGCTCGCTCAATTCGAAGACGAAGAGAGTGTGAACGATGCAGTCATCGATTCACAACGTATGAGATTGTCGAAGAGACACCGATGTTAATTGTGAAGAAAGATGGCAACCGTGAGGAATTTAGTCGCGATAAAATGCTTCGCGGTTTAATTCGAGCATGTGAAAAGCGCCCAGTTCCATTGGAAAGATTAGATAAGATTGTGAGCGATGTTGAGCGCGAATTACGAAGTGGTTCCGAGCGTGAAGTTCCGAGTGGCCGTATTGGCGAGCTTGTTATGGAACATTTATCACACGTTGACGAAGTTGCTTACGTACGTTTTGCATCCGTATATCGACAGTTTAAAGACATTAATGTGTTTATAGATGAATTAAAAGAATTGATGAAACGCACAGATGATGAAGGGCCCGACAAGTGAGCAATCACGCTTTCAGGGCTCTTTCTACGTCTTGAAGGAAGGTGACTCGTTTGTCTTGGTCTTGGAGTGAGTTACGGCCAATGGATCCGTACACAGTACGAATGATTGAGCCGTTTTCACAACTACATGAAAAAGCATTGCTATTGTTGTATCAACCATTAATTGGCTCAATGGCCGTTAATTTATATTTGACGTTATATTATCGGTTAGAACGAGACGCTTACATGTGTGACGAAAGCACACATCGGGAATTGATGATCACAACGGCAGAAGAATTGCCAACGATTTTAGATGCTAGAAAGCGACTTGAGGCGATCGGTTTATTAAAGACGTATATGCAAAAGCAAAACGATGAACGCGTATTTTTGTACGAATTGTCGACGCCGATGCTTGCAAATGAATTTTTTTTGCCGATCCGTTCTTAGGTGTGTTTTTACAAAATCGCATCGGTGTAACGAAGTTTCGACAAATTCGACAGCGGTTTAGCACACCAAAAATCGATAAACAACAGTGGGAAGAGAAAACAGTTGCCTTTAATGACGTGTTTACGTCGTTAAAAGATCGCGAATTAAATCGAGAAGATCGTGAAGACTCTGAAGAGCTTGTTGGTGATCGAGCTCGCTCGTCTTTAGCTGTCAACGATCGACAATTTGACTTTGAACTTGTGAAGACGTTTTTGCCAGCGTTTTTCGATCATGAGGCGATGCTAACTGACTCAGTGAAAAAAGATGTTCGCAGTTTGTCGTTTGTGTATCAGCTTGATGAAATGGAAATGAGTCGTTTAATGATTGAAGCGATGATTGGTGACGACACGATTGATATTGAACGGTTACGTACGGTCGTAAAAAAATTGGTATCGCCATCAACACGGTCAAAATCCTCCAAAGCTTGGGCTTCGGACGACGGCTGACGAGGAAGCTCAATCACCTGAGAAACCAGAACCGATGAGTGAAGATGAGAAAATGGCAAGTTACTACAATCGCATTTCACCTTATGAGCTATTGGAAAGCATCTCAGAAGCGTCCGTTTCACCACCAGACATTAAACTAGCTGAATCACTCGTGCATGATTATAAATTGCCAGTCGGTGTCGTGAATACGCTCATTGATTACGTGATGCGGACCCATGATCAACGCTTAGATGCTCCGCTCGTCCAAAAGATTGCAGGCGATTGGTCAAGGAAGAAAATTAAGACGGTTGAAGAAGCAATGAATCATGCAAAACAAGAATACCAAAAGCGTAAACAGGTAAAAGATAAACCATCCAAATCTACAAATCGACCTTCTCAAACGAAAAACAAAAAGTCACAACAAAATCAAGATAAATTACCGAAGTGGTTAACAGGCGAGCGTCAAGAAGAACCATCAGAAGAGAAGCGTAAAAAAAGCAGAAGAAGAACGTAAGAAATTTGAGTTATTACTTCAAAAATATAAGAAAGGGGACAGTTAATTGGAACCGATCCGTGATTCCCTAAAAAAAGTATATGGGAGAAACAGGCTGGGAAAAGCGTTTGAATAAAGCGCGTGAATCACTGTTTCAAGACGAGAGAATTCGATCTTGGTTGGATCATCATCGCGATGAATTGACAGATGGTTCGATTGAACAAGGCATGGCAGAACTATATGAGTATAAAAACTCAACAGTCGGTTGTCACGCTTGTACGTCATTAAATGCTTGTCAAAATCCGATGCCTGGATATCAACCTGAATTGTATGTTCATTTAGGCCAAATTCATATGAGGTATCAACCTTGCCCTTCTAAAATTGCTAGTGAGCAAGAACAAAAGCATAAGAAGTTAATTCAAAGCATGTACGTTTCTGATGAGTTTAAAAAGGCGTCATTTGAACAAGTGGAACTGGATGATGAAGACAATACGAGAGGGACAGCGGTCATTCAAGCGATTACGTTTGCGAATGAAATTGAGCCTAAGAAAGACGGAAAAGGGCTCTATTTGCATGGAATGTTTGGTGTTGGAAAAACGTATATCGCAGCAAGCATTCAGAATACGTTGGCGAGTCGCAAAATCTCGTCATTGCTCGTCTATGCACCAGAGTTCTTCCGTGAAATGCGACAGTCAGTGGCAGACGGTACCGTATCAGAGAAGCTCGATGCAGTAAAAGCAGTTCCAGTCTTAATTTTGGATGATTTAGGCGCCGAAACGATGTCCGCTTGGATACGTGACGACGTATTAGGTGTGATTTTGCAATATCGAATGACGGAAAAGCTACCGACGGTGTTTACGTCGAACTGGGATTTAGACGAATTAGAAGGGCATCTAGCATTTTCACAAAAAAATGGTGAAGAGCGTTTAAAAGCGAAGCGATTGATGGAAAGAATTCGTCCGATGACAACTGCAGTGTATGTTTCGGGGAGAAATCGACGTCACGAATAACTGTCGTCCCTGAAACTACATTCGATGTTTTTCAGTGGCTATGTTACGATAGAAGAGAAATATGAATCTATGAATCGGCGTTTTTAAGGAGGCAGAACGATGAGCATCGATGCGATTTTGGAGAAAGCTGTCGCAGGTGAACGACTAACGATGGATGATGCCGTTCGGTTATACGAAGTAGACGAAAATGACGAAGTACAGCTAAATAAACTAGGTGAAGCTGCAGATACAATGATGAAGAAGTGGCACCCAGACCCTATTACGACATTCGTAATTGGACGTAACGTCAATTATACGAATTTCTGTGATACATACTGCAGATTTTGTGCGTTTTATCGTCCTCCTGGTCATGAGGAAGGCTACGTTCTAAGCGATGAAGAGATCTTCAAAAAGATTCAAGAAACCGTGGACGTTGGCGGTACTGAAATACTCATGCAAGGTGGCACGAACCCTAATTTAGAGTTTTCGTATTATACCGACTTGCTTCGAAACATTAAGAAACGTTTTCCGGATATTACGATGCATTCTTTCTCACCCGCTGAAATTTATAAGATGATGGAAGTGTCAGGACTTAGCCTTGAAGAAGTGCTACAAGAATTAAAAGATGCAGGTCTTGATTCATTACCAGGTGGCGGTGCAGAGATCTTAACAGAAGAAAACCGTAAAGCGGTTAGCCGCTTAAAAATTGATTGGCTGCAATGGATTGATTGTATGAAAGCCGCGAAGAAAGTTGGCATGCACGGAACGGCTACAATGGTTATTGGCTTTGGGGAGTCGAATGAAGAGCGTGCGCTTCATTTGCAGCGAGTACGTGATGCACAAGACGAAACGAACTGTTTCCTTGCATTTATCTCATGGACATTCCAACCAGATAATACTCGGATGAAAGGCGAGAAAATCACTCCGAATGGGTATTTGAAGAATGTCGCGATTAGTCGCTTGTTTTTAGATAACGTTCCGAACTTCCAATCTTCATGGGTAACGATGGGGCCAGAGACAGGCAAGCGTTCTCTCCACTTTGGTTGCAATGACTTTGGTAGTACAATGATCGAAGAGAACGTTGTTTCTGCTGCAGGTACGACGCATAAAGTGAATAACAACCGTGCGCTTGATATTATTCGTGAAGCAGGCAAGAAACCAGCTGTTCGTGATACGAAATATAACACACTGCACGTTTTTGAAGAACATGAACGAGCATCAAGAGACTTTGAAATGCAGAATTAATCAGTAGAGGAACCTTCTTTGAAGGTTTCTCTTTTTTTTCGCATGTTTGTCCAGCGCGTACATACGATGGAATAGAGCGATGTATGGACCGGATTAACGGAATGCGCGAGGAGGCATGTTTGTGCTGACAATTGAATTTACACATAGCAAGGACTGTAATAAGGTCGTCGATCGTATGAAGAATGGGTTAACGCATCTGTATACACCATGTACGATTTCTCAAACGAAAGAAACAGAGATGCGTTACGAATATCAGGGGGACAAAAATGAGTGGGAGCAATCGGTACGTCCTTTTATCGCTGCGGTGATTACAGATGAAATGATGGCGAACTACGAAACCGATTGGTTAGCAAGACGGATTAATCGTCGCTTTAATTATTGCGATCCAAGTGTACTGGAGCATGTGATTGAATGTACAAAAGCAATTCTTTCTGGAGAACATTCGGACATTCCAGAAGCTAAAAAAAATTACAAAACGAATGGATGCATTTTACGAGTCTGTCCATCAACATCTCATCGACAAAGATACTTTTCATTGGCAACCATTTATGCAATTTTGTATAGGAAAGTACATCCATTATTTAGACAAGTTGTCCGATGCGATTTTCGAAGAATATCAAATGGAGCAAGAATATCAAACGCTCGTTGATACGCTTCGAACATATGTCCACGGAGCGACCCCACTGTCAACGGAATTGCATCTATGGTACCCGGGCAGGGAACGATTTAAGCTTTGCGACGGGAATGGCAATGAGTGGAATGCGATTGAAAGACTAAGGAATACAAAGAGCATGCTCGTATTTGAAGAAGGAGTGTTACCGGCAGAAATGATTATTAGTCCGATTGCAAGTGTCGCGCCTAAGCGGTTATACGTGTATACCGACTGTGATGATGGTGTGATTCAAACGCTTCGGAACATTTTCCAAGAACGGATTAATCTGCGTTCTTTTACGCAATGGGAGTTTTAAATTTGTCGATTTTTAATTTGTTAATCAATTGTTTATTCCGCAAATGAATCTGATGCGGAGTTTATTCGAAATTTAAGAATGGAAAGTCTGTTGAATACGTTACGTTAAAGAGAGAACGCGTTACCGACAAAAAGCATTTTTTTGTCGGTTTTTTTATTCATATACTTTCTGGATATCCTTTAAGTAAAACGCTTACAAAATTTAATATAAATAAAATTGACACAATTGCGAACATCTTGTAATCTTTGTATACACACTTGGTAAAGAGGTGATCGGTCATGAGTAATTCAAAAGCTACAATTGATTATGAAAAAGTTGTAAGCGATTCCAAATTCAAAGCGTTAATGGATGCTAAGAAACGATTTATCGTACCAATGACCATTTTTTTTCTTTATATTTTATTTTTCACTTCCGGTGCTTGCTTCGTATACAACGGTTTTACATAACGAAGCGTTCGGTGTGATTACGTGGGCATGGGTATTAGCAGTTGCTCAATTCGTGATGACGTGGACACTTTGCATCATGTATACGAGAAAAGCGGCTCAATACGATCGAATGGCTGATGAAGTGTTAGAAGAACATGTACAGATCGATCGGAGGGAAGTCAGTTGAATGAATTGAACTTTACCGTTATATCACTCTTTCTAATCATCGTTGCAGCAACACTCGTCATTACGTATTTCGCAGCTAAGCGTACGAATACGGCTAGTGAGTTTTATACTGCTGGTGGGGGGCTTACTGGTTGGCAAAACGGTTTAGCCATCGCAGGGGATTACTTATCTGCAGCGTCATTTTTAGGGATTGCCGGCGCCATTGCACTCACTGGTTTTGAAGGGTTTTATTATAGTGTTGGTTACCTTGTCGGTTACTTAGTCGTTCTATTTATCGTCGCAGAACCAATGCGTAATATTGGGAAGTATACGATTGCTGATATGTTAACGGCTCGATTTGATTTAAAGAAAGTACGTGGAATTGCAGCACTTAGTACAATTACGATTGTTACGTTTTATATGATTGCCCAACTCGTAGGGGCAGGTGCACTTATTCAATTATTATTTGGGATCTTATTGGGTAGCTGTTATTATCGTCGGGGTCATGATGACAACGTATGTTATGTTCGGTGGTATGACCGCAACGAGCTGGGTTCAGATTATTAAAGCCGTGTTACTCATGGCCGGGATGTTTATTATCTCGCTGATCGTATTATTCCACGTGAACTTCAATATCGTTGAATTGTTCACGCAAGCGAGAGATGCCTCGCCTCACGGAGCATCCTATCTAAATCCTGGAGTCGGTTCTGACTTACCATTAGACACAATTTCATTAATGCTCGCTCTCGTATTAGGTACAGCAGGTTTACCGCACATTTTATTACGTTTCTTTACAGTAAAAGATGCGAAGACTGCAAGAGCATCAGTAATTACCGCGACATGGATTGTCGGGATCTTCTATTTACTCACGATTTTCCTCGGTATGGGAGCGGTAATTTTCGTCGGTCATGAAACGATTGTCGCGAATAACCCGGCAGGAAATATGGCAGCACCACTTCTTGCCCAAGTTCTCGGTGGCGACTTGTTATTCTCATTCATCGCCGCAGTAACATTCGCAACCATCCTTGCAGTTGTAGCAGGTCTTGTTCTTTCAGGAGCATCGGCATTTGCTCACGATTTGTACGGGCAAATTCTTAAGAAGGGTAAAGCGACTGAGAAGCAACAAGTGGTTGCAGCAAGAGTTGCATCATTAAGTGTTGCGGCAATGTCAATCACTCTGGCACTCTTCGCCCAAAACTTAAACGTTGCCTTTCTTGTAGCTCTTGCATTCTGTGTGGCGGCAAGTGCGAATTTACCGCCAATCATCTTCACAATTTATTGGAAACGATTTAACACAACAGGTGCAATTACAGGGATTTTGAGTGGTTTAATTTCAGCATTAGTACTCGTTATGCTAAGTCCAAATGTACTTGATCCAGACGGAAATGCGATTATCGTTGGAGATCCACTGTTCCCATTGGCTAACCCAGCGATCATATCCGTTCCGCTCGGGTTCTTAGGGGCATACCTCGGTACGATCTTCTCGAGTCGCAAATTAGATACCGAGAAGTATCGTGAAATTAAAGTGAAAGCAAACACAGGATTTAAAGAAGAGATTGACAGCTAATGAAAGTAGAGCGGAAGTTCCTATTTAGGGCTTTCGCTTTATCTTTTCCCGGGAAATAATTACGAATGTCTTAAAAGTAAGCAAAGGCTCGTAAGAAAGTCGAACAAAAATAGGCGGTTGCATTTTTCATGACGAATGAATATAATAGGTCGTAAGAAAAAAAGGCACGGAAGAGGACATGAATTTATCGATACGATTCACAGAGAGAAAAGCCTAGGCTGAAAGCTTTTTAACACCGGTCGATGAGTTTACCCCCTCAGAGCTACAGTGATGAACGCGATGCTAGTATTTACTGTCGTTATCGGGCGTTAACCGATTCGAGTGCAGCAAATCAGCTGTATGAGGGTGGAACCGCGGGTATAAACTCGTCCCTATTTAGGGACGGGTTTTTTTCGTGTTTTAAATTAAAGGAGTGAATTGCATGTCTAATCAAGTACAACTTACATTTCCAGACGGAGCAGTTAAATCATTTGATGCAGGCGTCACGTTAGAAGAAGTCGCATCGTCTATTAGTTCTGGACTGAAAAAACAAGCGTTAGCTGGTAAGTTCAATGACGAATTATATGATCTTCGTAGGCCAATTAAAGAAGACGGCAAGATCGCAATTATCACATACAAAGACGCAGAAGGGTTAGAAGTTCTCCGCCATAGTAGTGCTCACTTGCTAGCACAAGCGGTGAAGCGTCTTTATCCAGATGCAACATTCGGTGTAGGGCCTGTCATTGAAGGGGGTTTCTACTACGACATCGATACTGAGCATACGATCACACCAGAAGATCTTCCTAAAATCGAAAAAGAAATGAAGAAGATTATGGATGAGAACTTCGAGATCGTTCGAAAAGAAGTATCTCGTGAAGAAGCGAAAGCGTATTTCAATGAAATTGGCGATCCGCTTAAACTAGAATTGATCGATGCCATCCCAGAAGGCGAAACGGTTACACTTTATGAGCAAGGTGAGTTTACAGACCTTTGCCGTGGTGTACACGTACCGTCTACTAGCAAGTTGAAAAAGATTAAACTGATGAATATCTCTGGTGCTTATTGGCGAGGCGACAGCAAAAACAAAATGCTTCAACGCATTTACGGGACTGCATTTGAAAAGCAAGCCGACTTAGATGAGCATCTTCGTATTTTGGAAGAAGCAAAAGAACGAGATCACCGTAAATTAGGTAAAGAGCTCGAGATCTTCACAATCAATCAAAAAGTAGGACAAGGATTGCCATTATGGTTACCTAAGGGAGCGACAATTCGTAGAACGATTGAACGTTACATCGTCGACTTAGAAGAGCGCTTAGGTTATGATCACGTCTATACACCAGTGCTCGGCAGTGTAGACCTTTATAAGGCATCAGGTCACTGGGATCACTATCATGAAGATATGTTCCCGCCTATGGAAATGGATAATGAAGACCTCGTGTTACGTCCGATGAACTGTCCACATCATATGATGGTATACAAAAACAACTTGCACAGTTATCGCGAACTTCCAATCCGAATCGCGGAACTTGGAACGATGCACCGTCATGAAATGTCAGGGGCGCTTGCTGGTTTACAGCGAGTACGTGCAATGACATTAAACGATGCACACATTTTCTGTCGTCCAGATCAAATGAAAGAAGAATTCCTACGTGTCGTTGATCTCATCCAAAACGTGTATAGCGATTTTGGTATTAACGATTACTACTTCCGTCTTTCGTATCGTGATCCCGAAGACAAAGAAAAGTATGTTGATAATGATGAGATGTGGGATAAAGCACAACGTCTTCTAAAAGAAGCGATGGATGAGCGTGGTGCGGAATACGTAGAAGCAATTGGAGAAGCAGCATTCTACGGTCCAAACTAGACGTTCAAGTAAAAACAGCCCTTGGAAAAGATGAAACATTATCAACCGTTCAGCTCGACTTCCACTTGCCGAATCAAATGGATCTCACATACATCGGTGAAGATGGAAAAGAACACCGTCCAGTCGTCATCCACCGTGGGGTTGTATCAACGATGGAACGCTTTGTTGCTTTCCTCATTGAAGAATACAAAGGTGCATTGCCAACATGGCTTTCGCCAGTCCAAGTGCAGTTAATTCCTGTTTCATTAGAAGTACATCAATCGTACACATCAAAAGTAGAAGATGCGCTTCGTAAAGTAGGCGTACGTGTTGAAGTAGATATGCGCGAAGAAAAGCTCGGTTACAAAATTCGAGAAGCGCAAACGAAAAAGATTCCGTACACACTCGTACTCGGTGATAAAGAGCAAGACGCACTTGATGTAAACATCCGTAAGTATGGTGAAAGTGATACAGAGTCGATGCCACTCGATGCCTTTGTTGAACAACTAAAACAAGAAGCACGTAAGTTCTAATAGTAGAAACAGAAACTGGTTAGTAGGCCACTCGTTCGAGCGTTTCAACGAAGTGATTGCTTTTTTTTAGAAGTGATGTTGACAATTCGTTATTCATCCTGTATAGTAATGAAGTATTGAACATGTTGCACGCAAGCAGAAGCGCCCGCTTCTCACCTGCAAAACACCTTAGGGTCGTTACCAGGTAAGCAATCGAACGTGATGGCTATAAGTGGGCGTCGTATGTATACGACTCTCACTTTTTTTTATGCATAGCTAACTGTTTTTGTGAGCATGTTTAGATTCATATCGTTTCCTTACTAATGTCGGAGGTGGCTCACTATTCGTAAAGATATGAAGCTCAACGATGGGATTCGTGCACGTGAAGTGCGTCTCATCGACGCTAATGGCGAACAACTTGGTGTGAAATCAAAGCGCGATGCGCTTGAGTTAGCATCTAAAGCTGAATTAGACCTTGTCCTTGTTGCTCCAAATGCAACTCCGCCTGTATGTCGAATTATGGACTACGGAAAGTTTCGTTACGAACAACAGAAGAAGGATCGAGAAGCTCGTAAGAAGCAAAAAGTCATTAACGTTAAAGAAGTGCGTCTTAGCCCAACTATTGAGGAACATGACTTCAATACGAAGCTTAGAAATGCACGTAAATTCTTAGAGAAGGGCGATAAAGTGAAAGCGGCAATTCGTTTCCGTGGACGCGCTATTACCCACTCTGAAATCGGACGTAAGGTTCTCGAGCGTCTTGCAACAGAATTAACGGACGTTGCAAGCATTGAGACACGCCCGAAAATGGAAGGTCGCAGTATGTTCTTAATACTTGCGCCAAAAGCTGAAGACAAGAAGTAGTCGCACAACAGCAAAGGAGGAAGTACTCATGCCAAAAATGAAAACTCACCGCGGTGCTGCAAAGCGCTTTAAGCGTACAGGAACTGGGAAGCTCAAGCGTGGTCATGCTAACACAAGTCACCTTGCAGCTGCTAAGTCTGAAAAGCAAAAGCGTCATCTAAGCAAACAAGCCGTTATGGATAAGAGCGATCAGTCTCGTATTGAGCAGTTGCTCCCTTACAAAAAATAAGTTATTTTCGTAAACTGAGGAGGGATTGACGATGCTAGAGTTAAAGGTGGAACAGTCACACGTCGTCGTCGTAAAAAGATATTAAAGCTTGCTAAAGGTTATTACGGTTCCAAACATGCGTTGTTCCGCACAGCGAAACAACAAGTAATCAAATCAGGACAATACGCTTATCGTGACCGTCGTAATCGTAAGCGTGAGTTCCGTAAACTTTGGATCGCTCGTATTAACGCCGCTGCACGTCTAAACGGTCTTTCTTACAGCCGTTTAATGCACGGACTTAAGCTTGCTGAAATCAACATCAACCGTAAGATGCTTGCTGATCTTGCTGTTAACGACAAAGACGCTTTTACTGCACTTGCAGACAAAGCAAAAGCTCAATTGTCATAATGAATGAACCCCTTGTGCAATGCACAGGGGGTTTTTTTATTATATAGAGATCATCGGTGATACTAAAACGCACACTCATTAAAGTGTGGGCGTTTATCATACTATTTCTTTGATACGAAAAATCCTACAATACCACCGAGAATTGCTGGAACGAGCCAACCAAACCCGAGGTCGCTTAACGGTAGCATAGAAGTTAACGATACAATGGATTCTGGAAGTAACCCTGCCTCTTTCAAACCATCTGTTGTACTTATAAGTGCAGTCATAATGATTACACCTCTATAAACGCTTTGACGTCCGCCGAACAATCGATCTGTGAACGCTAAAGCGATCAGTGCGATGATGATTGGGTAGATAAACACGAGAACAGGTAGTGAAAATGCAATGAGTTGGTTAAGTCCCATGTTCGCGATCAGCGCACTGAACACCGTGAAGATGAGAACGAAACCTTTATATGAAATTTGAGGGAACCAACCATTAAAGTACGTTGAGCACGATGAGATTAGACCGACAGCAGTTGGGACACAAGCAAGGATTATCGTAATGGCGAGAATGACGTTTCCGCTTACTCCAAAATACTCAAAAGCAGTGAGTTGCAATATCTGACCACCGTTTTCTTGTGTGCCTACGGCCGTTTCGCTGACAGCACCTAGGTAGCCAAGACCAGTGTAGATAATTGCGAGTAGTCCACCGGCAATTAAGCTTGCTTTCACCGTCACAGAACGAATGATCGTTTGATCGCTAATTCCTTGTGATTTAATCGTTTGTAAAACGAGAATACCAAAAACGAATGCGGC
The DNA here is from genome assembly GCF_000698185.1 of Geomicrobium sp. JCM 19055. Lineage (NCBI taxonomy): Bacteria > Bacillati > Bacillota > Bacilli > Caryophanales > Geomicrobium > Geomicrobium sp. JCM 19055. Next base: position 32,722 of record NZ_BAXL01000010.1, on the reverse strand, counting down.
AATCGTGTCCATCGTTAAGTACCCTTCGGTAAACCCAGAGAAAAATGCTAAGCTACTGTATTCCTCAGATGGCGCTGAAAATGTACCGAGTGGTCCAAAGATCGTTCGCGCTAACACTACTGCTAATACGAACAATAAGATTGGGGTAATGATCTTCCCGATCCGATCAATGAATTTGCCCGGTGAAGCAGCAAGCCAATAGACAAACGCAAAATAGACAATTGTAAAAATAACGAGTGCAAGACTTGTAACATTGTCTAAAAAGGGCGTTAAACCGACTTCAAAAGAAACAGTCGCTGTTCTTGGAACAGCAAATAAAGGTCCAATTGTCAAAAATGTTAGAGCAGTAAATGCTGTTGCAAAAATAGGGTGTACGCGTTTACTGATCGCTTCAGCATCGTCTTTTCCTGTATAGATGATGGCGATCACTCCAAGTATAGGCAAGCCAACCCCAGAGATTAAAAACCCGATAATTGCTGGCCACAGTTGATCACCAGCTTCTTGTCCAAGTAACGGTGGAAAAATAAGGTTCCCTGCCCCAAAGAACAGAGAGAACAACATAAGCCCGATTAAGATCGTTTGCTTTGTTGATGATTGTGATGCTGACATAAGTATGTAATGCTCCTCTTTACAGTGATAAAGTCTAATGGAAACTATTCTATCATACAAAATGTCCCTTTCAAAACTTTTAGACAAGTGAAGCGCTTTCTTTTTTTGTGGGAAAATGTGGAGAAGCAAAGGATGTCAGACAGACCCCTTTGCTTCTCGAGTTTTCTTGCGTTGCATGAGTTGTTTAATAGGGCTACGCCATTCCACTTGTGCATAGGAATAACGTTGCTTTACTTCCGATTCAAGATATAAGAAGTCTTCATATCCAAGCCCTTCAATTCTCTCTGTTCGTTTCGGATCCATAACGACTCGAACGACTTCGAAGCTAGATTCAGCTACACTTACATACTTCTCTCCTTCAAACATAACCCCTCGGTACGTAATTAAGAAATTCTTTCGAACGTCGTCAGGGTCATCATAAAAATAAAACTCTTGCCGTTTATGGGCGACTTCAAGCTTGCGTGTAGAATTCGTAGCATAACGGTAAACAGAGTAGGCTAGAATAAATAAGGCCGCAGCTAAAAATGCGTAGAGTAGTAACGACATGATGCGCCCTCCAATCGATACAGGTTTACGTATATATACGTTGAACCTTAAGAAAACGTTTCATTACAAGTTACAATTAATATTCCACAACTTGTTGCACATCAAACATTTTAAAACGAGTGTAAGAAACGATGGATTGAGTATACCATCAATTGTCGGTATACTAGATGTATTGTACTAGAATGGAGGAATATGGAATGGTCAAGTTAACAGAGACGCAACAAATGCTCAAAGACTTAACAGATGCAAACGGTGTACCAGGCAACGAGCAAGAAGCACGTGACATCATGAATCAATACATAAGCCTTATGCCGATGAAGTAACGACGGACAACTTAGGTAGCTTAATTGCTAAGAAGGTCGGTAAAGCAGGGGGACCGAAAGTGATGGTTGCGGGTCACCTTGATGAAATCGGCTTTATGATTACACAAATTGATGATCGTGGGTTTTTGAAATTTCAACCTTTAGGCGGTTGGTGGGAGCAAGTGATGCTCGCTCAACGAGTAACGGTCATGACGAATAAAGGAAACATCACAGGGGTAATTGGCTCTAAGCCTCCACACATTTTACCTGCTGACCAACGCAAGAAAATGGTCGAGAAAAAAAAGACATGTTCATTGATATTGGTGCGAGTAATCGCGAAGAAGCGGAGTCATTTGGTGTGCGCCCAGGAGATTCTGTCGTACCCGTTTGTGATTTTACGGTCATGAACAACGAGAAGCTTCTAATGGCTAAAGCTTGGGACAACCGCATAGGGTGTGCAATTGCCATTGAAGTGTTAAAGCAATTAAAAGATAGCGATCATCCAAACGAAGTGTACGGAGTTGGAACGGTTCAAGAAGAAGTTGGTTTACGTGGTGCAAAAACGTCATCACAAGCGATTGAGCCAGACATTGGGTTTAGTGTAGACGTTGGCATTGCAGGTGATACACCAGGAGTATCTAAGGCAGAAGCACAAGCAGAAATCGGGAAGGGTCCACAAATTCTCGTTTATGACGCTTCATTAATCTCTCATAAAGGTCTTCGTGAGCTTGTCGTTGATACGGCTGATGCTGAGAACATTCCTTATCAATACGATGCGATGGCTGCAGGAGGAACAGACGGCGGTGCAATTCAACTAACGGCTAACGGTGTTCCCGCACTTTCAATCTGTATTCCGACACGTTACATTCATACGCATGCAGGCATTTTAAATCAAGATGACTTTGATAATGCAGTGAAATTGATCGTAGCTGTCATTAAGAAGCTCGATGCTGAAACCGTTAAAACGCTAACATTCAAGTAAAAAAAACACCCCAGTTTGGGGTGTTTTCCCGTTTTATTTCACACCTGTTGAAATCTGTTCAACAATTTGTTGCTTAGCTGATTCATCAACTTCGTTCCAATAGACTTCAAATAAAACGCCTAACCCAGGAAGCATTTTCTCTTCGCCGCTAGAAATGGCATCGGTAATGGTTGCTTCAATTTGTGTTGCATCACTTCCAGAAACGTTGTCTAAAATTGCATGTCGTAAATTTAATCCCATTATAGATCCTCCTTCAGTCATTGCAGGTTTCATTATAGGATGAGGTGAACGAGGGAATCTTATACATCATCGAAAGAGGTGAGTACGTTGATTATGTCAGCGAGCAATCCTAAAATTAAGCAAATCAAGAAATTACAGCAAAAAAAATACCGCCAAAAAGAGCAACGATTTCTCGTTGAAGGACCACACCTTGTGGAAGAAGCAATTCAGGCAGGGCGCGCTGAATCATTGCTACAAAGTGAAAGTGCAAAACCACTAGCAATAGAAACAGCGGTGGAGTCACTCCTTGTGAGCGATGAAGTGATGAAAGGAATCAGTGCGACAAAAACATCACAAGGCTGGCTGGCGGTTTGCAAGTTGCCAGACGAAAGCATCCCAACTGAGGGGAACTTATTGTTCATTGATGGTGTACAAGATCCTGGGAATCTCGGTACGATCATTCGCACAGCTGAGGCTGCTGCTATTGCTGGAATTATCATTAGTGAAGAGACGGTCGACCCGTATAACGACAAAGTCATTCGCTCGACTCAAGGTGCCATTTTTCACCTTCCGATTGTTCGTGCCGATTTACGTGAACAAATGATCGCACAACAAAAAGCTGGAAAAGTGATCATCGGAACAGCAATGAAAGGTCATCATTACCGGGAGATTGACCTCGAGAGTCGTGACTTCGGTTTGCTAGTTGGTAATGAAGGAGCTGGAGTTTCTAATGAATTACTCGCTCTTACTGATGAGAATGTTACGATCCCGATTGTTGGTCAGTCAGAATCATTGAATGTTGCGGTTGCAACAGCCATTCTTATTTATCAATGGTCGAACTTATAATAGGAGGAATCTCGATGGTTTATTCAAATGATGCCCTTCAAAATGAGCATATCGTTGTTACAGGTGCGACAGGTGGAATCGGCTACGAGACCGCCTTACTCGTAGCTCAATTAGGTGCTTCTGTGACCGTTACTGGTCGCAATTAAGAAAAGCTACAATTACTCGGTGAAGAACTTCGAAAGCATACGGAAAACTATTTTGTCAAACCTACAGACATAACGGTTGAAGAAGAACGTCAAGTCCTCGTACGTACTGCTGAAGAAAAGCTTGATCCGATCACAGGGCTTGTTAATGCTGCAGGGATTGCTGGCAATTATACCGTTGAAGAGGTACTGCAGAGCAATTGCGTAACTATATGGAATTGAATTACGTATCACTAGTCATGTTAAGTAAGCTCGTGTACCGTTCCATGAAAGCGAACAAAAAAGGTGCAATCGTAAACATCTCTTCGCTTTCTGGATTACGAGGAACGTATGCTAACACAGCGTATTCTGCAAGTAAGTTTGCGGTGATTGGTTTTACGCAATCGTTTGCATTAGAAGCCATTGAATACGGAGTTCGTGTGAATGCCGTTGCGCCAGGGATTGTGGACACAGAAATGGGCAGAGCGGTTATTGAACGTAAAGCCGCACAACAGGACCGTACGTATTTAGAGCAAAAGCAACGTACCGAAGATAACTATCCGACAAAAAAAGTTAATTACGCCCCAAGAAGTCGCCCACTCCATCGTTTACTTGTTAACAGATGCTACAGAGAGCATCATCGGCGAAACCGTGAAGATTAGTAGCGGAAGTTTAATGAGGTAAACATGATTTGTTAACCATCCCTCTTGCAAGTACAGCAAAAACCCTCTATACTATACTGCAACTGAACATGATTCAACACGTTGATAGAGAGTAGTAAAGTGACCACTGACTGACAGGAAGGAAAGACCATCGATTGGAAGTCTTTCTCTTTAAAGATCACTTGAATTCGCTCTGGAGTTGGCACCGGTCACAAGGTGTCCCGGTTGACTACCGTTATGAGTTCACAAGTGATTGGTTCGTTCGTTAGAGCTGATAACAAGGGTGGTACCGCGAAACCTTCGTCCCTTTTTGGGCGAAGGTTTTTTTGCGTTCAATTTACGATGTTGAAGCAAGGAATAAAGGAGGAGCACGATGATTGATCGATTAGAAGAGTTAAAGCTTGAGGCTCAAAGCGCTGTAACAAGCAGTCAAGACAAGAAAGAACTTGAACAAGTGCGCATTAATTATCTCGGTAAAAAAGGACCCATCACAGAAGTATTAAGAGGGATGGGGAAACTTTCAGCAGAAGAACGCCCGGTCGTTGGTCAAAAAGCCAATGAAGTGCGCGAAGCAATTCAAGCATCCATTGACAGCAAACAAGCATTTTTCGAAGAAGCAGAACTACAAGAGAAACTTTCGGCAGAAAAATTGATGTGACGTTACCCGGCAAGAAAGTCGAAGCTGGATCTCCACATCCCCTAACTGCAGTCGTTGAACAAATTGAAGACATTTTTGTAGGACTCGGGTTTGAAGTCACAGAAGGTCCTGAAGTGGAGCTTGATTACTATAACTTCGAAATGATGAACTTGCCTGCAGACCACCCTGCACGCGACATGCAAGATTCGTTTTATGTATCAGAAGATACGCTTTTACGTACACAAACGTCTCCGGTACAAGCGAGAACGTTGCAAGCGGCCAAAGGTGAAGGACCGGTTCGAATTATCTGTCCAGGTAAAGTGTATCGTCGTGATGAAGATGATGCGACGCACTCTCATCAGTTTATGCAAATCGAAGGTTTGTACGTAGACAAACACGTGCGCATGAGTGATTTAAAAGGTGTATTTGATACGTTTGTTAAAGAATATTTCGGTAGTGATCGTGCCATTCGTTTACGTCCAAGTTACTTCCCGTTTACAGAGCCATCTGCTGAGATTGACGTGAACTGTGGCGTATGTGGTGGTGATGGTTGCCGCGTATGTAAGCAGTCCGGTTGGATTGAAGTACTCGGTTCCGGAATGGTTCACCCGCGAGTGCTTGAGATGAACGGATTTGATCCAAACGTCTATTCAGGCTTTGCATTTGGAATGGGTGTAGAACGTTTTGCAATGCTAAAGTATGGCATTGATGATATTCGTCATTTCTACACAAACGATACGAGATTTTTATCACAATTCAAACACGTTTAATCGATAAAGAAAGAAGGTGAAGGGAACATGCTCGTTTCCTATCAATGGTTGCAAGATTATGTGGATCTTTCAGGAGTATCTCCTGAAGAAGTAGCGGAACTTCTCACTCGCGGCGGGTTAGAAGTGGATCATATTCATCGTTATCATGACGGCATGGACGGTGTTGTTGTCGGTAAAATTACGGACTCAGGACCTCACCCAGATGCAGACAAATTAACGATTTGCCAAGTTGATCTAGGCGATCAATCATCACAAATCATTTGTGGTGCGACAAATGCCCCGAAAGCAAGCAAAGTTGTGGTTGCGAAGCCAGGCACGGTTCTTCCAGGTAATCGTGTTATTGAAGCAACAGAAATTCGTGGTCAAAAATCTGAAGGCATGATTTGTGCATTAGATGAGCTTGGGGTAAGCGAAAACCTTGTTTCAAAAGAGCAACAAGATTTAATTATTGAGCTTCCAGACGATGCTGAAGTTGGCAGTGATGCCCTTGAATATCTTGGGTTGAACGATGTTGTTCTAGAGATTGACTTAACACCGAATCGTTCCGATGCACTAAGTATGCTAGGGGTCGCTTATGACATCTCAGCGTTACTAGATCGTCCAATTAAAGTGCCTGAAATCGAACATGGTGCCGTACGCAAAAATGCCATCGATCAAGTGAGTGTGACGGTTGAAGCTGGAATAGATGTTCCGTATTACGGAGCAAAGATTATTAATAAAGTAACGATTGCTCCGTCACCATTATGGATGCAAATGCGCCTCGTTGCAGCAGGCATGCGTCCTGTAAACAACGTCGTTGATATTACAAACTATGTAATGCTTGAAACGGGTCAACCGCTTCATGCGTTTGATTATGACCGTTTTGGCTCAAAAGAAATTGTAACACGCAGAGCGTATGCGGGCGAAACGATGACAACGTTGGATGAGCAAGTACGCACACTAAATGAGGAAGACATTGTAATTACAAACGGTCATACACCTACAGCGCTCGCAGGCGTGATGGGTGGAGCTAGTTGTGAAGTCATTGAAACGACAGAGAATATCTTGTTAGAAGCAGCCCAATTTGATCCGGTTCGTGTTCGCAATACAGCAAAACGTACGAACTTACGTAGTGAGTCGAGTACACGTTTTGAAAAAGGATTGGATGCACAAGGGACCGTTCAAGCTGCTGAACGTGCGGCCTATTTATTAGAGAAGTATGCGGGTGGCTCTGTTCTAAACGGGATTGTAGAGTCTGGAGAAATGCCAGTCTTCGAGCAAGAAGTTGAGCTAAGTTTAGGCGCTGTCAACACGAGACTTGGAACAGAACTTGACCAAAAAGAAACAGAAGAAATTCTGTATCGTCTCGGTTTTGGTGTTGAAGATTTAGGGGATCGTTGGAGAATTTCAATTCCTTCTAGACGTTTAGACATTAACATTCAAGAAGATTTGATTGAAGAGATCGCTAGAATTTACGGTTATGATCGGATTCCAACGACGTACCCAGTTAGTGAGCGAAGCGCGGGTCGTCTGTCGAATACACAAAAGCTCAAACGAAAAGCGCGTCGCTTCCTTGAAGGAGCAGGACTAGAAGAAGCAATTACGTATTCGTTGACGAGCGAAGAAAAATCGAAACGTTTCCGACTTGATGAGTTTAGCGATGATGTACGCGTTTTAATGCCGATGAGTGAAGAGCGTAAAGTTCTACGTCAAAGTCTATTACCACAGTTGCTTGATAGCATTAGCTACAACAAAAACCGTCAAAACAACGACCTTGCGTTGTTTGAAATGGGAGCTGTATTCTTACCAAACCCAGGAGAGAAGCTACCTTCTGAACTTTGGCATATCGCAGGAGCATTTAGTGGTAATTGGACAGCCGCTGCTTGGAACAAAACGGCAGAACCTGTTGATTTTTATACAGCGAAAGGCATTGTGGAAGGCTTGTTAGAACAACTAGGTTTAACTGAAGGTGTGACGTATCAAGTTACGAAGCGGGAACAACTTCACCCAGGACAAAGTGCAGATGTGCTTGTGAATGGGCAGGTTGTTGGCTTTATCGGTCAACTTCATCCGACATTTGCAACGCGTGAAGGACTGCCTGTGACGTATGTGTTTGAACTTCGTGGTGAGGCGCTATTAACGGAACAAGACAAAACGATGCGTTACGATCCTCTTCCACGTTTCCCAGCAATCAAACGCGACTTCGCGGTCGTTGTTGATGCGCAAATCGCAGCATCTGAAGTACAACATGTGATTTATGAAGCAGCGGGCACGTGGGTAAAGGATGTCACTCTCTTTGACGTTTATGAAGGTGAACATCTAGAACCTGGCAAGAAATCTCTTGCATATTCAGTGACGTTCTTAAATAAAGAACGAACGTTAGTGGATGAAGAGATTGCAAAAGTTCATGAGACGATCGTTGAACGCCTGCAATCGAAGCTCGGTGCAAGTCTACGAGGATAATCATAAGTAAGGGAGCAATCGTTGCCGTCGAACGGTGGCGATTGCTTTTTGTTATGTGTAACCGAAAGGACTCGAACATCGTAAACATTAAGGAGATGACATTTTCTTCTCTGTCTGATTTTGGTATGATGAAGCATAGGACTGACAAGTTTCGGATTCACAAGACATCACGGTGTGGTGTTTGGAGGAGGCGTAAAAAGTGACGGGGAAAAAAAGAACAACGGTTACGATTTATGGACATCAGTATACGATTGTTAGTGACGAGTCAGAGACGCACGTCCAAGAGGTTTCACAGCACGTACATCAAAAGATGAAAGAAATGAAAAAGGTCAACCCTTTTATAGATACGTCAAGACTTGCAGTGTTAGCGGCAGTGAACATCGCCGATGATTATTTGAAGCTAAAAAAAAGAACTGGAATTACAAACAAAAAAAAGAGGATTAATCGATGTTAAGTTTACTATTATTACTACTACTCATTACGAACTTCTTCATTGGGTTACGCCGAGGGTTCATCTTACAATTGTTTCATCTCGTAAGTTTCTTCGGATCACTCATCGTTGCGTACTTGTTTTACCAAGATATTGCTGAATACTTACGACTTTGGTTGCCTTATCCGCAATTTCTAGACAACCCTGATAATATGTTGATCTCAGCATTTAATTTTGAAGCGGTCTATTATAATGGCATCTCGTTTGCGCTCTTGTTTTTTGCGACAAGAATTCTACTCCATATTCTTGCATCCATGCTAGATTTCGTGAGCCATTTGCCAATCCTTCGTTCCATTAATCGTTTGCTCGGTGCCGTTCTCGGGTTTATTGAAGCGTACCTATTAATATTTGTTTTGTTAATTGTCGCTGCGTTACTCCCAGTTGACGTTATTCAAGAAGCAATCGCTAATTCATCGATTGCTAGATTAATGATTGAACAAACTCCGTTTTTATCTGATTGGTTAAAGACGTTGTGGATATCCCCGATTGAACAGAGTTAAGGAGTGACAAGATGGACAAGAAAGCGGTCATTAAGACATTAGAGACGATTGCCGTTTATATGGAAATCGCAGGTGAGAATCCATTTAAAACATCTGCATATCGAAAAGCTGCCCAAGCGTTAGAGCGTGAAGAGCGCACACTAGAAGAAATTGAAAAGCCAGAGGATTTGACGGGGATCGGCAAAGGAACAGCGGGTGTCATTACTGAGCTGAAAGAAACCGGTGAAACTGCTGTTTTAAATGACTTAAAAGAGCGAGTTCCAGCAGGTCTCCCCTCACTTTTGCAATTGCCTAGCCTTGGCGGTAAAAAAAATTAATAAGCTTTATAAAGAACTCGGTATTACCGATGTAGATACACTTAAACAAGCTTGTGAGCAAGGACAAGTCCAAGCGTTAGCGGGCTTTGGTAAGAAAAGCGAAGAGAAGATTCTAGCAGCACTTGAAGAGGTAGGAAAGCGGCCAGACCGATTGCCAGTCGCGTTTATGCTAGACGTTGCGGAGCAGGTGGAAGAAGAGCTTCGTTCGTTTACAGGCATTACACGCTTTGAAAGAGCAGGGAGTTTACGAAGAGTAAAAGAAACGATTCGTGATGCTGATTATGTAATTAGCACAACTCAACCGGATGATGTACGTGAGCAGTTAAAGTCACTTCGTGACACGTTTGAAGTCATTGCAGATGGGGATACGAAAGTATCGTTAACGCTCGAAAAAGAGTATCGTGTAAATGTTGATTTTAGACTCGTTAATGATGAAGAGTTCGCAACAGCGCTACACCATTTTACAGGTTCTAAAGATCACCACTTACTCATGCGAAAACGTGCGAAAGATCTAGGGCAAAAGATCAACGAGTACGGTGTAGAAGACCTAAATGAAGAAAAGCTGCATCAATTCGAGACAGAAGAACAATTTTTTTCACCACTTTGATCTTCATTACATTCCTCCAGAAGCTCGAGAAGGAACGATTGAATTAGATTGGTTTAAGGAAGATCGCCCGCTCATTGAAGAACGTGATATTGTAAGTGACCTTCACATGCATACGGTCTGGAGCGACGGTGCAAATTCAATTAAAGAGATGGCTTTAGCAGCTCGAGATCAAGGGTATAGCTACATTGTTATTACCGATCACTCGAAGTATTTACAAGTTGCGAACGGCTTAACAGAGGAACGTCTACTACGACAAATCGAAGAAATAAAAGCGGTCAATGAAGAAGTAGAGGGCATTCACATTTTCGCAGGTACAGAAATGGATATTAAACCAGATGGAACGCTCGATTTCGATGACGAGATCTTGTCTCAACTCGATTTCGTCATTGCGAGTATCCATTCATCGTTCCAGCAATCCCAAGAAACGTTACATGAGCGATTAGACAGCGCATTGAACAATCCGTATGTCCATTTAATTGCTCATCCAACGGGACGAATTATCGGTCAACGTCCAGGGTATGATGTCGATGTCGATTGGCTTATTGAACGTGCGAGCGAAACAAACACGGCGCTTGAGCTAAATGCGAACCCTAATCGGTTGGATTTAACCGCGGATTCTTTACGAAAAGCACGTGACAAAGGGGTGCGGGTTGCGGTCAATACGGACGCGCACCGAAAAGAAATGCTCAACCATATGAGCGTTGGTGTTTCAACGTGTAAAAAAAGCATTTCTCACACGAGAAGATGTGATTAACACGTATTCACTTGAACAATTTAAACAATACATCGGAGAAAAGCGGCGACGCTTTCAATAGATGAGGTGAACGGTCATTCAAAAGACGATGTTACACACATTAGAATATAAGAAAATGAAAGAACAGCTCCTCACGCACGTAAGTTCAGCACTCGGGCGAGAACGAGTTGAGCAATTAACACCAGAGAAAGACGCAAACGAAGTAAAACGACTTCTCGATGAAACGTATGAAGCGACAGAAGTGTTGCGCCTTCGCGGTCATGTGCCACTCGGTGGACTGCATGACATTCGCTTTGAAGTAAAACGAGCATCACTCGGAAGTGTGCTCGATGCAAAAGCGATTAATGAAACGGCAGATACAATTCGTGTAGGCAATCAATTAACCCTGTTCATGGAACGATTGTTTGAAGATGAAGAAGACATTCGATTACCGAACTTGAATGGGATGATTGAGCAGATTCTGCCATTAAAAGAGTTGTACAATACGATCAGAAAAGCGATCAGTGAAGAAGGATACGTATTAGATAGTGCTAGCGCTGAACTACGTGCAGCAAGACAGCAAATTCGTACCTTTGAATCAACTGTACGTTCTAGACTGGAACAAATTATCCGTTCTAGTGACGCAGACACGAAGCTTTCTGATCGAGTCGTAACGGTAAGGAATGATCGTTACGTGATACCGGTTAAAGCTGCGTATCGCCATAGTTACGGCGGGATCGTGCACGATCAATCTGCATCTGGACAAACCGTTTTTGTAGAGCCTCAATCGGTCGTAAACGCGAACAATCAGCTTCGTGAAGCACGCTTAAAAGAACGTAATGAGATTGAGAAGATTTTGCGTGAACTGTCACTTGAAGTCGGCGCAGAGTCAGCTGTTTTACTCATTAACGTTGAGCAGTTAGCGACGATTGATTTCACATTCGCGAAAGCTAAGTACGCCAAAAGCATTGTGGCGATTAAACCGAAGATTAATGAAGAGTATTACTTGCACTATCCAAAAGCAAGACACCCATTACTCGATCAAGAAACGGTCGTTCCAACTGATTTAACGCTCGGTCGAGAGTACACGTCACTCGTCATTACTGGACCGAATACAGGTGGAAAGACGGTTGCATTAAAGACGACGGGCTTACTCACATTAATGGCACAATCAGGGTTGTTTCTACCAACGGATGAAGGTGCGGAGGCGACCGTCTTTGATTCGATTCATGCAGATATCGGTGATGAACAGTCGATTGAACAAAGCTTAAGTACGTTTTCGTCGCATATGACGAATATCGTGTCCATATTAAAGAGTGTTGACCATCGTAGTCTCGTTCTCTTTGATGAGCTCGGTGCCGGTACGGACCCACAAGAAGGTGCAGCGCTTGCAGTTTCGATTTTAGATGAAGTGCATGCAAGAGGGGCGCGTACTGTGGCGACAACCCACTATACAGAGCTTAAAGGTTATGCGTATAACCGTACAGGAGTTATGAATGCAAGCGTGGAGTTCGACGTGGCATCACTTAGCCCGACGTACCGTTTGTTGATTGGGATTCCTGGTCGAAGTAACGCCTTTGCCATTTCCCGTCGATTAGGTCTAGATGATTTCTTAATTGAGGCAGCAGAAAAGGAACTAACTGCGGATACGAAGCAAGCTGAGCAGATGATTACGTCACTTGAAGACCAGCAACAAGTCGCTCAAGTCGCGAAAGAAGAAGCTGACGAATTAAGACAATCTGCTGAGAAACTTCATGAAGAGCTTGAAGAAGCATTCAACGACCTTGAACGCAAAAAAAGAACGTATCTTAAAAGAAGCGGAAGAAAAAGCAGCGGAAGAAGTTGAACTTGCTAAACTGCAAGCAGAGGAGATTATTGGCCATCTACGCGAACTTCAAAAGCAAGGCTCTTCGATTAAAGAGCATGAACTGATTGATGCGAAGAAAGGTCTAGAAGATGCAGCTCCCAAGCTTACGAAGAAACAAAAGCAAGTGAAACGCAAAGCACAAAAGGCGGCATCATTTATCGATGGTGAAGAAGTGTTTGTTCAACGCTTTAATCAGAAAGGACAAATACTTGAAAAGGTCTCTGACAAAGAGTACCTCGTACAAATCGGCATTATGAAAATGACTGTAACGGTCGATGACCTCCAAAAAACCGAACAACCGAAACAAAAAGAATTGCGACCAGTCACGCGCGTTCAGACGAGTGGCAGTACCGTGAAGCCGGAGCTCGATCTTCGAGGAGAGCGGTATGAGAACGCCTTGTCTCGCTTAGAGAAGTATTTGGATGAAGCGGTGCTTGCAGGTTATCCAACTGTCCATATTATTCATGGAAAAGGGACAGGAGCACTTCGCAAAGGGGTTAAGCAATACCTTGCAAAACACCCAAGTGTTAAGTCAACACGTGACGGAGGCATGAATGAAGGTGGAATCGGCAATACCGTTGCAGATCTAAAGTAAGAAAGGGTCATGTTCATGGCAGCATGGATGGAAATGACGTGGGTAATGATTATTGCTCAATACAGCGTCACGATACTTGCATTGATTGTATTTATGGTCGTTTTCGAATGGGTTACCCCATATAAAAATTGGGAATCGATTCGTTCAGGGAACTTAGCTGTTGCGATGGCAACAGGTGGGAAAATTCTAGGTGTCACGAATATTTTTCGGTTTTCAATCGAAAATAACGATACACTCTTGCAAATGCTCATGTGGGGAAGCTTTGGATTTGTTTTACTCGTTGCTGGCTATTTAATCTTTGAATTTTTAACGCCGTTTCTAAAAGTCGATGAACAGATCGCTTCAGACAATCGCGCTGTAGGTTTATTATCGTTGATTCTTTCATTCGGGTTGTCCTATGTAATCGGTGCAGGAATTACGAACTCATAGGGGGAAGTATGGAGAAACTTTGGAAGATCCTCGTTGTTTGCTGTGTCGGCTTTATGTTGGCAGGGTTTATATATTTATTTGTAGCGACGTAATAAAGATGTTTTTACCCACTCGAATGGTGACGTTCGAGTGGGTTTTTTATAGCGGGAATCGAGCCTTTTGATTGATGTCATTTGTCATGGATAATCCATAAAAAAGGCATGATCTATGCGTAAAAAAATCAGTTAGGAATAGGACATGCTATACATGAAATATTCATAATACACTTAATAATGATAGCGTTTTCAGATGAAAGAATGTAGACTATATGTATGACTATTTCAAGGAGGCCAACGATGACACAAGAACAAACTGCGCACAACTGGTTTCAGTATTATCCAAAGGATGTTGCACAAAGTTATCGCTATTCTGAGAAGGCTTTATCCGATTATTTAGGTGAAGTAGCAGAGAGGAATCCAGATGAAAAGGCCGTTCAATTTATGGGGACGAATGTTACCTATAAAGAGGTTTATGATCAGGCAAGACGGTTTGCAAACGCTCTGCAATCCAAAGGAGTTGTAAAAGGCGACCGAGTGGCGATCATGCTCGCGAACACACCACAATCGGTGATTTGTTATTATGGCGCGATGCTTGCGGGCGCTGTTGTTGTTCAAACAAATCCACTGTATGTTGAGCGAGAAATTGAACATCAGATGGTTGACTCTGGTGCGAAAGTACTTGTTTGCTTAGACATGGTATTTCCTCGTGTTCAAAAAGTAAGAAACAACACGCAGCTTGAGCATGTGTTTGTCGCATTCATCAAAGATTATCTGCCGTTTCCAAAGAATCTAATTTATCCATTTATTCAAAAGAAAAATCTCGGGATGAAGATTGAAGTTGACTATGACGAACAAACACATAACTTGAAACAAGCGCTTGAAGCAACAACGAATAAGTACAAGAAAGTCGACATCTCACCACGAGAAGATTTGGCGTTAATTCAATACACGGGTGGAACAACAGGCACACCGAAAGGCGTTATGTTAACCCATTACAATCTTGTCGTGAATACCGAGCAATGTACGAAATGGACGTATCGTTCTGATGATCCTAACCCACATGAGAAAGTGTTAGCCGTGCTACCCTTTTTCCACGTGTATGGAATGACAGTCGCATTGAACCTTGCTGTAATGAATGGCTATACGCTCGTTATTTTGCCAAAATTCGATCCGAAACAAGTATTACAAACGATTGAAAAGCATAAAGTGACGCTTTTCCCAGGGGCACCAACGATGTACACAGCGCTCGTTAACCACCCTGATATCGACAAGCATGATCTTTCATCGATCAAAGTCTGTCTAAGTGGTGCAGCACCTTTACCTAAAGAAATTCAAAAGAAATTCGAAGAGAAAACAAAAGGACGCTTAATCGAAGGATACGGTCTAACGGAGACGGCTCCAGTTGCAGCCTCAAATCCAATTTGGGAAAATCGCAGAAATGGAAGCATCGGTTTACCTTGGCCAGATACTGAACTTGCAATCTTAGATAGTGAGACCGGTGAATTTCTAGAAACAGACCAAGTCGGGGAAATCATCATCCGAGGTCCACAAGTTATGCAAGGGTATTGGAAGCGTGAAGAAGCGACAAAAGCCGTTTTCCATGAAGATTGGTTTAAAAGCGGTGATATGGGATACCAAGATAAAGATGGCTATTTTTACATCGTTGACCGTAAGAAAGATATGATTATTGCAGGTGGATTTAACATCTACCTCGTGAAGTAGAAGAAGTGTTGTATGAGCACGACGCGATCTTAGAATGTGCTGTTGTTGGTGTTCCAGATGAATACCGAGGTGAAACAGTTAAAGCGTTTGTTGTCACAAAAACTGGAAAAGAAGTAACTGAAGAAGCGTTAGAGTCATTTTGTCGAGAAAGACTTGCTGCCTATAAAATCCCACGTATTTATGAGTTCCGTAACGAACTACCAAAAACACTGGTTGGAAAAGTGTTAAGACGTGTGTTAGTTGAAGAAGAGCAGAAAAAAGCAGAAGAAGCTTTATTGTCTCAAAAAGAAAACTAAAACTAGTGGCAGCAGTCCGGTAAGCTTCGCCCGGACTGTGATCTTTATTTATAAGATTGACAAGCAATCGCACATTCAGTAAAATTTATGAATGAGTAATCATTCATAATTGTTGGACATAAGGGAGTAGCCATATGGCAGTAGATAAAAGAAATTCTGAGAAGTACCACCTGATTATTGATGCAGCAGTGACAGTCATTGCAAAACACGGCTACCATCATGCGCAAGTCTCCAAAATTGCAAAAGAGGCGGGCGTTGCAGACGGAACGATTTATCTTTATTTCAAAAACAAAGAAGACATTCTCATTTCGTTGTTTCGCTTGAAGATGGGAACGTTTATAACAACGATCGAAAAACGTCTTGAAACGTGTTTTGATGCAAAAGAAAAGCTGCGATTCCTTGTCGAAATGCATTTGTCGCAACTTGCAGAACAACCGGACCTTGCTGTCGTAACACAGCTAGAACTCAGGCAATCTGCCCGCGAACTTCGTCTAAAAATTAACGATGTTCTGAAAGGGTATGTGCAAGTTATGGAGAATGTTATAGATGAAGGGAAAGCCGAAGGAATCTTTCAAGAGCAACTTGATACGAAGCTAGCTCGTCAGATGTTATTTGGTACGCTTGATGAAATTGTGACAAACTGGGTCATGAAAGAAGGAAAGTTTGACTTAGAGTCACTTTCACAAGAAACGTATCACATGCTCTTAACAGGCTTTCAGAAGTCATCATGATCGAGAGAGGGGCCTTTTAAATTATGATTGAAAAGAACAAACAAGGAGCGGTCTTATGGTTAACCATTAAGCACCCTCCTGCAAATGCTTTGTCGACGAAAGTATTGAAATCTTTAGACGAAGCGATTACGGAAGCTGAAAACGATGAAAGCGTACGAGCCATCGTTTTGCACGGTGAAGGACGCTTTTTTGTTGCAGGAGCTGACATTAAAGAGTTCCAAGGGAGCTCAGGTCAAGCACTTGCAGAAAATGGTCAATTATTGTTTAATAAGATTGAACAATTAAAAAAAGCCAGTCATCGCTGCGATCCACGGTGCCGCTCTTGGTGGCGGTCTAGAATTAGCGATGGTCTGTACGATAAGAATCGCTACAGAAGATTGCAAATTAGGCTTACCAGAGACGAACCTCGGTTTGCTCCCTGCATATGGAGGTACACAACGGCTACCGAAGCTTGTAGGACCGCATAAGGCAACTGAAATGATGCTTACTGGCATTCCGATTACTGGTGTACAAGCACATCAGTGGGGCCTAGTAAACGATGTTGCGAAAGATGAATCTGAGCTCCTAGAGAAAGCCGGCATTCTTGCCGATACGATTGCCAGCAAGAGCACAGTAACAACTTCACGCATTCTCGATCTCATTCAGCATGCTGCGAGTGGTCAATCTTTAGAAGAAGGCTTAAAGAAAGAAGCGAAATATTTTGATGAATGTTTCGATAGCGAAGATTCTAAAGAAGGCATTACAGCATTTCTAGAGAAGAGAAAGCCAGTATTTTCTAATCGTTAATTCTAAGGAGGAGGAAACCAGATGAACATTTTTGTGGTTATGAAACGTACATTCGATACGGAAGAAAAGGTAGAGATTAAAGACGGTCGTGTCGATGAGGAAGGCGCAGAATTTGTCATTAACCCTTATGACGAATATGCAATTGAAGAAGCTATTGTCCTTAAGGAAGCAAACGACGGTGAAGTTACAGTTGTCACTGTCGGAGACGAAGAGGCAGAGAAAGAGCTTCGCACAGCATTAGCAATGGGTGCAGATAAAGCTGTACTTCTTGATACAGAAGACCTTGATGATGAAGTTGATCATTATACGATTTCTGAAATGTTAGCGGCTTACTTCAAAAACCAAGAATTTGATATTATTCTAGGTGGAAATGTCGCTGTTGATGATGGTGCTGGACAAGTTGCCCCGCGACTTGCAGAGCTTCTTGATATCAACCAACTAACAACGATTACAAAACTTGATATTGATGGAACAAAAGCAACGGTTGAGCGTGACGTTGAAGGGGATGTTGAAGTTGTCGAAACAGAACTTCCACTTCTTGTAACGTGTCAACAAGGCTTAAATGAGCCACGTTATCCTTCATTACCAGGCATTATGAAAGCAAAGAAGAAACCGCTTGAGACGCTTGACCTTGATGATCTTGATTTAGATGAAGATGAGCTAGAAGCGAAAACAAAAACGGTCGACCGCTTTTTGCCACCAGAAAAGCAAGCAGGTAAGAAGCTTGACGGTGAACCAGCAGAACAAGTGGAAGAACTCATCAAATTGCTCAGAACCGAAGCAAAGGTCATATAAGGAGGAATTACAACATGTCTAAAAATGTACTTGTACTTGCAGAATCAAAAGATGGAGAACTACGTAACGTTTCCTTTGAAGTGATTGCAGCTGGAAAGAAAATTGCTGGAGAAGGTTCGGTAAAGGCACTTCTCGTCGGTGAAAGTGTTGCATCATTTAGTGAACAGCTTATTCAACAAGGAGCAGATGAAGTTCTTATTGCTGAACATTCAGACTTGAAAACGTATACAACAGACGCGTATAAGCAAGTGTTGTTACAAGTAATTGAAAGTGAAAGTCCAGATGCGCTTTTAATTCCACACACGTCTTCTGGTAAGGACCTTGCGCCTCGTTTAGCTGCGAAGCTATCGTCAGGACTCGTATCAGACGTTGTTGATATTGAAGAAGTTGGCGAAGAAGTAATCTTCACTCGTCCAATCTACTCTGGTAAAGCGTTTGAGAAGAAGAGTGTATCAAGTGGACTCGTCTTTGCTACAGTAAGACCGAACAACATTGAAGCACTTGAAGTTGATTCTTCAAGAAGTGGTGAGACGAAAGAAGTTTCTGTAGATTTGAAAGACTTACGCACAGTTATCAAAGATATCGTGAAGAAGACGAGTGGTAAAGTTGACCTTGCGGAAGCGAAAGTCATCGTTGCTGGTGGTCGTGGAGTGAAGAGTGCAGATGGATTTAAGCCACTTGAAGAACTTGCAGACATTCTAGGCGGAGCAGTTGGTGCTTCACGTGGTGCTTGTGACGCTGAGTATTGTGACTACTCGTTACAAATCGGTCAAACAGGAAAAGTCGTTACACCTGAACTTTATATTGCTGTAGGTATTTCTGGTGCAATTCAGCATTTGGCAGGAATGAGTAACTCGAAAGTGATCGTTGCGATCAACAAAGATGAAGAAGCACCAATCTTTGATGTAGCGGATTACGGTCTTGTTGGAGACCTCTTCGACATTCTTCCGATCCTTACTGAAGAGTTTAAGAAAGTAAAAGCAGGAGCGTAACAACCTTAAACACACCAGAAGTCATTTCTGGTGTGTTTTTTAATACCACTATTGACCAAATGAGCGCGTTCACGTATAAATGAAAAAGTACATCGAAGTGTAAGCAGATTATTTCTCACGAAGTTTTACGAATGCTATACTTACGGTGTGGAAAGATAGAAATGAAAGGGGATTATCACAATGGCAATTGTAAATGTTACGGATCAAGACTTTGCAGAGCAAACGTCCCAAGGCGTCGTACTTGCAGATTTTTGGGCACCATGGTGCGGACCTTGTAAAATGATTGCACCAGTACTTGAAGAAATTGACGGAGAAATGGGCGACAAAGTTAAAATCGCTAAACTCGACGTTGATGACAACAAAGAAACTGCAGGAAAGTTTGGGGTTATGAGTATCCCAACATTGATGGTCTTTAAAGACGGCGAGCAAGTAGAACAAGTTGTAGGTTTCCAACCGAAAGAAGCACTTGTTGAATTGCTTCAAAAACATCTATAAAGTAGAAGAAAAAGCCTGATTCGCTTCAGGCTTTTTTTCTACTTTTCGGTGAAGGGGAGGTGTTCATATGGACACTCTTAAAGAGAAACTTGCGGTTATTCCAGCCAAGCCCGGTTGCTATCTCATGAAAAATCGAAACGGCGCCATTATCTATGTCGGTAAAGCAAAAGTGCTAAAGAACCGAGTTCGCTCTTATTTTACAGGGAGCCATGATACGAAAACACAACGCCTCGTTAGTCAGATTGATGACTTTGAATATATTATTACGTCTTCAAACATTGAAGCGCTCATTTTAGAGATGAACTTAATTAAGAAGTATGAACCGAAGTACAACGTCTTACTTAAAGACGATAAATCATATCCGTATTTAAAAATCACGAATGAAGAACACCCTAGGCTCATTACGACGAGAAACGTCAAAAAAAGACGGTGGCAAGTATTTTGGACGTATCCGAATGCCTTTGCAGCAAACGAAACGAAAAAGCTGCTCGACCGTTTGTATCCGCTGCGTAAATGTAGAACGTTACCAGATCGCGTTTGTTTGTATTATCATATTGGTCAATGTTTAGCGCCGTGTGAATTTGAAGTATCGCAAGCTCAAAATCAAGCGTTAACATCAGAAATTGGTCGTTTTCTTAACAACGGTCATAAAACGATCCGAAAAGAAATCGAGCAGAACATGCTTCAAGCATCAGAAGACTTGAATTTTGAGCGTGCAAAAGAACTTCGGGATCAAATTCAACATATTGACGCGGTTATGGAAAAGCAAAAAATGACAGAGGTAGATGGTGTTGATCGTGACGTATTTGCGTATTCATTCGATAAAGGATGGATGTGCGTACAAGTCTTTTTCGTGCGACAAGGGAAGTTAATCGAACGCGACGTCTCTATTTTTCCTTTTTATCAAGAACCAGAAGATGATTTTCTTTCGTTCCTCGGTCAGTTTTATTGGGAAGGTGCTCATATTAAGCCAAAAGAAATTCTCATACCAGAGGTTGTTGGTTATGAAGAAGTAGAGCAAGTGCTTGAAACGAGCGTACGTGTTCCCAAACGCGGAAAGAAAAAAAGACCTCGTTGAACTTGCTCGTCAAAATGCGGATGAAGCACTTGCCGCGAAGTTCCGCTTGTTAGAACGAGATGAAGAACGCACGGTGCGAGCGGTCGAGCATCTTGGCGAAGCGATGAATATTGATGCTCCATATCGCATTGAAGCATTCGATAACTCAAACATTCAAGGAACCGATCCAGTATCTGCGATGGTCGTGTTTGTGGACGGGAAGCCAGAAAAGAAAAGTTACCGAAAATATCGCGTTCGTGACGTTGAAGGTCCAGATGATTATGCATCAATGAAAGAAGTCATTCGTCGCCGTTATTTACGTTTGTTGCGAGAAGAAGCACCGATGCCTGATTTGATTCTCGTCGATGGTGGTAAAGGGCAATTACGTGCAGCCATTTCCGTGTTGGAAGATGAATTAGGTTTATCTTTGCCAGTTGCTGGCCTTGCAAAGGATGATAAGCATAAAACATCGCAACTATTATTTGGTGAAGATGCGACGGTCATTCCTTTAGCGAGAGACAGTCACGCCTTTTATTTGCTACAACGAATCCAAGATGAAGTACACCGATTTGCGATTACGTTTCACCGTGATTCACGAGGGAAAAGTGTACAAAAGTCTGTGCTTGATGATGTGGAAGGTGTTGGCGATAAGAGGAAAAAGAAGCTCTTTAAACACTTTGGTTCCATTAAGAAAATGAAAGAAGCAGAGCTTGAAGAGTTCACAAACATTTCAATTCCAGAAAAAGTAGCGCAAGAGATTATGACGAAATTACGAGAAAACTAAACCAGCCAAACGATCGGGTCGTCTGGCTGGTGTTCTCTAATTCTCTACATGAGGTCCATATGTATATGTAAACGGAAGCGTCGACGCTTTCGCTCGAGGATTGCTTCGGCAGTCGTTTGATAGAGTAGCTCATATTGGGCAGCAATAAACCCGGCTTCAATATGACGAGAGAAATTCTCGCGTTTTTCATCTTCAAAAAAAATGCAAATCAAACGTCGTTGTTTTTTTACCAGATTTCACAAGTTCTAGTCGTCCCCAACCTGCCTTGTCAAAAAATGCCGAAAGCTGTTCGATGTTTTCAAGAGGATACTTTCTCGCTAACAACTTGCCGCCGAGATAGAGGATGTCGTCTTGATCATCGTTGAGTAGCTCTGGTAGCAGTGCTTCTCGAAGTAATTCGTAGCCGAAATCTGTGTATTTACGTACTTCCTCAGACAAAGAAATCTCCCCCAATTCAATTATCTATTATAAGCGTTTCACAAAAAGAAAACTACAGAAATGTAAAAATATCGCAAATGATCGTATATGAATGCGTTTTATCTGCTTTCTTGACGACTCTACCGTGTCAGAGTACAATAAATATGTCGGAAATATGAATGGACGGGACACAGTTTAGTTAGTATGAAAACGCTTAGGTTTTGAATGCTGGTCAAACTGACGAGGGTTACATATTCGTTCCGTTTAATAGCATATATCTTCATCGAATACTGGACGTAACACGGGGAGACAGTTTGCGCCGTGTTCGTGGAGTGCCATAGGGAGGGTTTTCATAGCGCATAGACAAGCAACAGATATGGATAGGCTAGGTACTAGGAGCAAGGGTCAGCAAAAATAGAGGGGGAGCCTTATCGATGCCTCAGAATCAAGAGTTTTTTTAACCGAAGACTACACTCATTACTCGGGGTCATTCCAGTCGGTGTATTCTTAATTCAGCACTTTATCATTAACCATTTCGCGGTGTACGGTGCAAGTTCGTTTAATGCCGCTGCACATTTTATGGAAAGTTTGCCTTTTCGCTATGCACTTGAAATTTTCGTGATCTTCTTACCACTTCTTTACCATGCGATTTACGGTTTATACATTGCATTTTTAGGTAAGAGCAACACGAGAAGATACGGATTCTTCCGTAACATTATGTTCATGTTACAACGAGTGACAGGTGTATTCCTTGTCATCTTTATCGCTTGGCACGTTTGGGAAACACGTGTTGCTGCTGCATTCGGTGCAGATGTCAACTATGACATGATGGCGGACATTTTAAGCAGTCCATTTATGCTTGTATTTTATATTGCGGGTGTATTAGCTGCTACATTCCACTTTGCAAACGGACTTTGGTCATTTGCAGTATCTTGGGGACTTACGGTTACACCAAGATCTCAGAAGATCATGACATACGTAAGTATTACAGTATTCTTAGTACTAAGTTACATTGGTATTCGCGCGATTATTGCGTTCTTAGATCCAGCTTTAGCTAACATGTAAAGGAGTCGGTGATTCATGAGCAACGGAAACATCATTGTTGTCGGTGGCGGTTTAGCCGGTCTAATGGCAACAATTAAAGCAGCGGAAGCAGGGAAGAATGTAGAACTGTTCTCCCTCGTTCCGGTAAAACGTTCACATTCCGTTTGCGCTCAGGGTGGAATTAACGGTGCCGTTAATACAAAAGGTGAAGGAGACTCTCCGTGGGAACACTTTGATGATTCCGTGTACGGTGGAGACTTCCTTGCGAACCAACCCCCTGTAAAAGCAATGACAGATGCAGCACCAGGGATTATCCATCTTTTAGACCGTATGGGAGTTATGTTTAACCGTACACCAGAAGGTCTTCTAGATTTCCGTCGTTTCGGTGGAACACAACATCACCGTACGGCATATGCCGGTGCAACGACCGGACAACAGTTACTTTATGCACTTGATGAGCAAGTTCGTCGTTATGAAGTTCAAGGACTTGTTAAGAAATATGAGAACTGGGAATTCACCTCAGCAGTAATGGACGACGAAGGTCGTTGTCGTGGAATTACTGCACAGAACCTTGCGTCTATGGAAGTTCAAAGCTTCCGCGCGGATGCAACAATTATGGCAACGGGTGGACCAGGAATTATTTTCGGTAAATCAACGAACTCAATGATTAACACAGGTTTTGCAGCAGCGAAGCTTTATGAGCAAGGCGTTTACTATGCAAATGGTGAGTTCATTCAAATTCACCCGACAGCAATTCCTGGAGACGATAAGCTTCGTCTTATGAGTGAATCTGCACGTGGTGAAGGTGGACGAGTTTGGACGTACAAAGACGGTAAGCCTTGGTACTTCCTTGAAGAGAAATACCCAGCATACGGAAACCTTGTACCTCGTGATATCGCGACTCGTGAAATCTTCAACGTTTGTGTCGAGCAAAAGCTCGGTGTAAACGGAGAGAACATGGTTTACCTTGATCTTTCTCATAAGGATTCTCACGAACTTGATGTTAAGCTCGGTGGAATCATGGAGATTTATGAGAAGTTCATGGGTGATGACCCTCGTAAAGTTCCAATGAAGATCTTCCCAGCAGTTCACTATTCTATGGGTGGTATGTGGATTGATTACGATCAAATGACAAACATCCCTGGTCTTTTTGCTGCGGGTGAGTGCGATTACTCTCAACACGGCGCGAACCGTCTTGGAGCCAACTCACTTCTTTCTGCAATCTACGGTGGTATGGTTGCTGGACCGAAGGCCGTTGAGTACATCGATGGACTTGAGAAATCAGCTGACGATCTTTCTTCTTCACTGTTTGATTCAGAAGCGAAGAAAGTGGAAGATGAGTACGAAAGCATCTTAAAAATGGACGGTAAAGAAAACGCGTATGCACTTCACAAAGAACTTGGTGAGTGGATGACCGATAACGTTACTGTTGTTCGCGAGAATGCTAGACTACTCCAAACGGATGATAAAATTCAAGAATTAATGGAGCGTTGGAACAACATCAACATGCACGATACGAGCCGTTGGTCAAACCAAGCAGCACCATTTACTCGTCAATTAAAAGGAATGCTTGATCTTGCTCGTGTAATCACAATCGGTGCTTACAACCGTAACGAAAGCCGTGGAGCACACTACAAGCCTGAATTCCCAGATCGTAATGACGAAGAGTTCTTAAAGACTACAAAAGCGAAGTATGATGCGGCAAACAACAAGCCGATCTTTGAGTACGAAGACGTCGATACATCGCTAATTACGCCAAGAAAACGTGACTACTCAAAGAAAAAAGCTAGTGATAAACAAGGAGCTGGAAAATAATGAGCGAACAAAAAACCGTCCGCTTTATCGTTACTCGTCAAGACAGCCCTGATGCAAGTCCATATACAGAAGAATTCGAGATTCCACATCGTGAAAATATGAACGTCATTTCTGCTTTGATGGAAATTAGACGTAATCCTGTTACTGCAGATGGGAAAGATTCTGCCCCAGTCGTTTGGGATATGAACTGTCTTGAAGAAGTTTGTGGTGCATGTAGTATGGTTATTAACGGGAAGCCACGTCAATCGTGTACAGCACTCGTAGACCAACTAGATCAACCAATTCGTCTAGAGCCAATGAAGACATTCCCGGTTGTACGTGACCTTGTAGTAGATCGTAGCCGTATGTTCGATTCATTGAAGAAAGTTAAAGCTTGGATTCCTATTGACGGTACGTACGACTTAGGTCCAGGACCACGTATGGCAGAGAACAAGCGTCAGTGGCTTATGAACTTTCTAAATGTATGACGTGTGGTGTTTGTCTTGAAGCTTGTCCGAACGTAAACAGCAAATCTGACTTTATTGGTCCAGCACCAGCATCTCAGGTTCGTTTGTTTAACGCTCATCCAACAGGTGAGATGAACCGTGAAGAGCGTCTTAACTCACTTATGGGAGACGGCGGTCTTTCGAACTGCGGTAACTCACAAAACTGTGTACAAGCTTGTCCAAAAGGAATTCCTTTGACAACTTCAATCGCGGCGCTTAACCGTGACATGACGATGCAATCATTCAAAAACTTCTTCGGAAGTGACAAACTGTAACAAAGACCAAAGCCGGATGTTCGAAATGAACATTCGGCTTTTTTATGGTTTCCCAATCTTTGTTTTGCGCACACTCTAGAAAAGCCGGCGTCATCCCTCATTGACGACCGGAACAGTTCTAGATTTGGATCTCACCGAGTCGAATTAATTCAATGACAGCTTGAGAACGCCCTTTAACTCCTAATTTTTGCATGGCATTAGAAATATGATTACGGACTGTCTTCTCGCTGATGTAAAGCTGACCCGCAATTTCCTTTGTCGTTTTGTCCTGCACGAGAAGGTCAAAGACCTCCTTCTCCCTTTTCGTCAGAAGGGAGCGCGGACCACGTTCCAAGTCCTTCAATCGTGTCACCCTTTCTAATCCAGGCCACCCTCTTGTGTGTCCGGCTCTCGTTGGAATTGGACGATTAGAAGAAAGTATTTAGTCTCCATATCGTATGTGAGAGTTAACCCTTCGGTGAGTAGTGGAGTAAAAAGCGGCGAACAACTATACCGAAAAGTTTCAAAAACTTTCATCCAATAGCAGCAGTGGTCATAGACGTCCCAAGAACAAGTGCTTACGATAAACAGCTGTCTTGAAAGCTCAGCCTATCTTATTCAAGTTTTGATAAAGATGTTAAGAAAATGTTGCAAAAAACCGATAAAATTTTTAGAAAAAGTTGTTAATCAGCAAAACGATTGGCGATTTATTGCTTGAGTGATAAAATGTAGAAGGAGTAAAGATGATTAGATCAACCAATTCAATTCTGAACTGAATCTTGAAAGGGGCATGTCAAATGCTAGAAAAAAACATTCACTATTACTGCTGATACAGGATTACACGCACGTCCAGCTACTCAGCTTGTTCATAAAGCAAGCCAATTCTCATCTGAGATTGAAATGGAAGCAAAGGGTAAGAAAGTTAACTTGAAATCAATCATGGGTGTTATGTCTCTAGGCGTTGGAAAAGGCGGAGAGATCAAGATCCTTATTTCAGGGAATGACGAAGAAGAAGCAATGAACGCGATTACTGCAACGATTCATGAAGGCTTAGGAGAGTCGTAAATGTCTAGCGTGATTACAGGAATTGCTGCGAGTAACGGCATTGCCATTGCAAAAGCCTTTGTCTATGAAGAAGTATCGCTTGAAATCACAGAAAACAGTACTGAAGGTGCTGAAGTTGAAAAAGCGAACTTTGAACGAGCGACAAAAACATCGAAGCAAGAGCTTGAAGCGTTAAAGACAAAGACGGAAGAGCAACAAGGAAAAGAAAATGCAGAGATTTTTGCTGCACACTTGCTCGTTTTGGAAGACCCAGAACTGGTCGGGGCCGTGCATACGAAAATTGATGCGGACAACGCCACTGCGGCACATGCGTTAAATGAAACCGCGGCGATGTTCATTTCGATGTTTGAGAGCATGGATAATGACTACATGCGTGAGCGAGCAGCAGACATTAAAGATGTTAGCCAACGCGTATTGCGTCATTTGCTCGGAGTGAAATCAGCGTCACTTGCTGATTTAGATCAAGAGACAATCGTGATCGCAAAAGACCTCACGCCATCTGATACTGCCCAGCTGAACAAGGAATTTGCGTTAGGCTTTGCGACAGATATTGGCGGACGCACTTCGCATTCTGCAATTATGGCACGTTCTCTTGAGATTCCAGCAGTCGTCGGATTAACGAATGTCACGACGGATGTTCATGATGGAGATGTGCTCATCGTAGATGGGATTAACGGAGAAGTCATCGTTAACCCAGATGAAGCTACCATAGAGCAATACAAAGAGAAACGAGCGGCATTCCTTGATGAACAAGAAAAGCGTAAGCGACTTATCAACGAGCCGTCCGTTTCTAAAGACGGGAAGACTGTTGAGCTTGCAGCGAACATCGGTTCAGTGAAAGACATTGACGGTGTGTTGAATAACGGTGCAGAAGGTGTTGGTCTTTACCGCACAGAATTTCTTTACATGGAACGAGACCAGCTACCGACTGAAGAAGAGCAGTTTGATGCTTATAAAGCGGTTGTAGAGAAACTTGATGGAAAGCCAGTCGTCATTCGTACGTTAGACATTGGTGGCGATAAAGAATTGCCGTATTTGGACTTGCCGTCTGAGCTCAATCCATTTCTAGCTTCCGCGCCATTCGTCTTTGTCTTGAGAATGAAGCGTTATTCCGCACGCAACTACGCGCGCTAGTTCGCGCAAGTGCATACGGAAATCTGAAAGTGATGTTCCCGATGGTGGCGACACTGGAAGAGTTCCGTGCTGCGAAGGCTCTCATCGTAGAAGAGCAAGAGAAGTTACGTGCAGAAGGCATTTCGTTTGATGAGTCAATGGAAGTTGGAATTATGGTCGAGATCCCGTCCACTGCTGTGATTGCAAAGCAATTTGCAAAAGAAGTTGATTTCTTTAGCATTGGAACGAACGACTTAATTCAATACACATTGGCCGCGGATCGTATGAGTGAAAAGGTTTCTTACTTGTACCAGCCGTACCATCCTGCGATTTTACAACTCGTGAAAAATGTCATCGATGCATCTCACGCTGAAGGAAAATGGACAGGCATGTGTGGAGAAATGGCTGGTGAAAAGACAGCAATTCCGCTACTCTTAGGTCTTGGCCTAGATGAATTTAGCATGAGTGCTTCTTCTGTATTACAAGCGAGAGAGCAGTTGTTAGGACTCGATTCTAAAGAGTGTGAAGCCCTTGCGGTACAAGCATTAACATGCACGACGCAAGAGGAAGTTGCAGCACTCGTAAATGAAGCAATCCGATAAGTAGATGTTAAGTCGTCTGAAACATTTTTTCAGGCGACTTTTTTTTACAAACAAAAGAGTGGGAGGAGATTAGATGTGAGAGATAACCAAGTAGAAAGCATTGAACGTTCTTTACGTCGAATTTCATATACAGTCAAGCAAAAGGGAAGAGAAATTCTGAATCAATTTCCAATTACACCCCCGCAATTTATTGCATTGCAATACTTAAAAGACAAAGGTGATTTGACGATTGGTGAATTGTCTCAAAAGATGTATCTGGCATTTAGTACGACAACGGATCTTGTGGATCGTATGGAGAAAAACGAACTTGTAGAGCGCGTTCGCGATCAACGGGATCGCCGCGTCGTGCGTGTTCATATATTGGAAGAAGGTAAGGTCATCATTGATGAAGTGATTCAAAAACGTCAAGAATACTTGCAAGAAGTTTTAGTACACTTTTCTAGTGAGGAAGTTGACCAATTACAAGCCACGCTTGGATCCCTTCATGAAGAGATGTCCAAAGATTAGAATAGTGAAATAAAGAGGCGAGACGATTGAATTTACCGATTGGTGTTATTGACTCGGGTGTAGGTGGATTAACCGTTGCAAAGGAAGTGGCAAGGCAGTTACCAAAGGAAACAATGATTTACATTGGTGATACGGCACGTTGCCCGTACGGACCAAGAACGGTGGAAGAAGTTCGCCGCTTTACGTGGCAAATGGTAGAACAGTTGTTGCAATGGGACATTAAGATGCTTGTCATAGCTTGCAACACAGCAACTGCTGTGACGCTAGAAGAGCTACAAGCGCAACTCGACATTCCAGTCGTCGGAGTTATTCGTCCTGGGGCAATTGCCGCATTAAATGAAACGTCAAGTGGTGAAATTGCGGTCATTGGCACGGAAGGTACGATTCATAGTGGCGCTTATCCTGAAACGATCCGTGCGATTCAAGGTGAGCAAGTCACTGTTCATAATCTTGCATGCCCACCCTTTGTACCACTCGTTGAACAAAACCGAACTTCTAAACAAGACGCATACAAGATTGTTGAAGAAACGTTACGACCACTTCAACAGTATCGTTATGACACGCTCATTCTCGGATGTACGCACTACCCAATCTTAAAAGCGGTCATTCAAGAAGTCGTTGGTGGTGGTGTAAGCGTCATTTCATCAGGGCAAGAAACAGCTAGAGAGATGAGCACCATTTTGCAACATAATGGCATCCATAATCGATCTGAGGAAGCTCCAGCCCATATTTTCTATACGAGTGGCGAGGTGTTGCCATTTGTAGAAAAGGTGGAGCGCTGGATGAAGATCACAACCCCTGACGTTCGTCAGATTAGCTTTTTATCATCAACGATGAACCACGACTAATTGTCGTGGTTTTTTCGTCTTGATAACTGGTCTAATTCCGTCATAAGGCTCGTATACTTCAGTAGACTAGCTAGGGGGGATCAAGAGTGAAAAAGCAAATTCGCCGTTCTATAATTGCGATCGCTGCACTTCTTGTCGTGCAAGCGTGTAGCACCGATGAAGAAGCGGTGGAAAGAGACGCAGAAACCGAGCATACAGAAGAGCGTGTCGTGGAAGAACAAGACGAAGAAACCGCAGAAGGACTCACAGAGCGTGAGTTGTATTTAATCGATTCTGACGGGTATGTCGTCCCGAGAACCTTTTCACTTCCGCACGACGAAGAAGTGCTTCGCCAAGCGCTTGAGTATATGATTGACGGAGGACCGATCACCGAAATGCTACCGAGTGGTTTTCAAGCGGTGTTCCCAGCAGATACAGAAGTGCTCGGTGTTAACGTAACGAACGAAGGGACTGCGGTTGTCGACTTCTCTGAAGACTTTAGAGATTATGACCAGAACAAAGAAGAAGCGATTCTTCAGGCGTTAACGTGGACACTAACACAATATGAGTCCATTGACCGAGTAGAAATTCTTATTAATGGTCATGAACAAGACGTTATGCCACACAATGAAACGCCAATTACATCATTAACGAGAGACCGTGGCATTAACAAAGAACCAAATGTGAATTCAGTAGATGTAACAGCGACGTTACCATCGACATTATACTTTCTAAATGAAAACGAACATGACCTTTATTATGTGCCTGTCACAAGACGGATCGATCAGTCTGATAATCGCGTTGAATCCGTAGTGAATGAAGTCATTCATGGACCTGCACTCCAATCGGAATTGCTTACCGGTCTGCGTCACGGTGTTGAGCTCGTAGATGAGCCTACACTGAATGATGGGGTACTGACTGTCAATTTTAATGAAGCGCTCCTTACAGAGAATGAAGGAACCGCAATCGCAACGGAAGCGTTAACGATGTTAACAAAAACACTGACAGCGATTGATGGTGTAGACAGTGTGACGTATCTCGTTAATGGAAGTGACGAAATTAATGCCCGTAGCGGCGATGCACTTCCAACAGCGGTTACGGAAGATCACATTAAGGAACTTGTTTCACAGTAGCTTCATATTCATGGTATACTTGCAGAAAAGGCGGCAATTTGCGGCCTTTTTTGTTATGATGAACGTTAGATAGGGAGTCGTTAACATGGAAAGAACAGATGGAAGAACTACGAATCAAATTCGACCAACAACAATTGAAACGAATTATATTAAACACCCGGAAGGATCAGTATTGATCTCCGTTGGGGATACAAAAGTCATTTGTTCTGCAAGTATAGAAGAACGAGTACCACCATTTCTTCGTGGACAAGGCAAAGGCTGGATTACAGCAGAATATAGCATGTTGCCACGTGCAACCGAACAACGAAACATTCGTGAATCTTCAAAAGGCAAAGTAACAGGCCGGACGATGGAGATTCAACGTCTGATCGGACGCTCACTCCGCGCAGTCTTGGATTTAGAGGCACTTGGCGAACGTACCGTATGGGTTGATTGCGATGTTATTCAAGCTGATGGAGGGACGCGCACCGCTTCCATTACAGGAGCCTATGTTGCAACGGCACTTGCACTTACGAAACTCGTGAACGAGAAGAAAATCGAAAAACTACCGCTTCAAGATTCATTAGCAGCAATCTCTGTCGGACTTGATGCCGAGCGTAACGTCTTGCTCGACTTATGTTACGAAGAAGACGCTGCCGCAAACGTCGACTTAAATGTCATTATGACAGGTAGCGGTGAGTTCGTTGAACTTCAAGGAACCGGTGAAGAGGCGACGTTTACGCATCAAGAATTGTTAAGTATGCTTGCATCAGCAGATTCAGGCATTAAAGAACTCATTGCGATTCAACAACAAGTGTTACAACTCGTCAACGAAACAGACGGTGAGGAGGAGAAGTAATGACGACAATTGTACTTGCAACGAAAAACGAAGGCAAGCGGAAAGAACTTGAAACGATGCTTCAAGGCAAAGTTGATGTAAAGTCATTAAACGATTATCCAGAATGCCCGGATGTTGAAGAGACAGGTACGACCTTTTATGAAAATGCCAAACTAAAAGCAGAATTTGTATCTAATTATACGAAGTTACCCGCGCTTGCGGATGACTCTGGTCTAGAAGTTGACGCTCTTGATGGTGCTCCAGGCGTCTATTCTGCTCGATTCGCAGGAGAGCCAAAGAGCGATGCTCGAAACAACGAAAAGCTGCTAGACATGTTAAAAGAAGTCGATGACGCAGATCGTACAGCGCGTTTTGTCTGTGCACTCGTCTACTTTGATGCAAGCACAGGAAAAGAACAAGCGGTTGAAGGAACGTGCGAGGGACGAATCTTGACAGAAGTGCAAGGTGAACATGGCTTTGGTTATGATCCACTCATGTTCAGTCCAGAACACGGCAAGTCACTCGCTGAAATGACACCAGACGAGAAGAACGCAATTAGTCATCGCAGTCACGCATTGAAAAAAATGGACGAGCTTTGGTCAACCCTTTAGGAGGCGATGGGAAATGAAACGGTTACTTGTCATGAGTGATACACATCGTGATCGACAGTGGTTAGAAACGGTCGTTGAGCGACACAAGTCTGACGTTGATGCAGTATTTCATTGTGGAGATTCTGAGCTAGATACTGATGATCCACTATTAGAGGCTATTACAATTGTTCGTGGCAACACCGATTTCGAAATCGATTTCCCGTCCTTCCAAACGACAACGATCGATAATGTTACAATCTGGCAGACACACGGTCACCTCCTTCACGTAACGAGGAACGACCAACAAGCCTTACATGCAGCAGCCAAAGAAAAAGGCGCAGACCTCGTATTATACGGCCATACGCACATTCCAAACGTTGAGCACATCGACGAGAAGATGCACATCGTTAACCCAGGTAGCCTTCTAATGCCACGAGGTGGCTACGAACCAACCTACTGCATCATTACGATTGAAGAAAGCAAAGTCAAAGCCATCGACTACTACAATCGCAACACCGGTGAGCGTAACGAATCACTCTCCGTCTAAGCGAACCTTTTCATTGCCGCAAAACATGCGGCAATGAAAAGATATCTAAAAAAATCCAGTAAAATTATTGACGAAACATGAATTATTCGGTATGATACTAATTGTCGCTGTCCCAGTAGCTCAGCTGGATAGAGC